>JADHOF010000051.1 GCA_016779125.1 Verrucomicrobiia bacterium
CGCCGTAATCATCCGCTCGCGCGCAGATTCGTCCCCCTCCAGAATGCGGGCGGCCAGCTCGATTTCTTCGGCGGGCGTCAGCAGATCAATCGCGCCAATGTTCCTGAAATAGGAAGCCAAGGAGGAGGGAAGCTCGTAGGGCCTAGGCAGTTCCACATCATTTGGTTCAACCAGTTCCGACTCGTGTATCACCGCCGCCCCGCCCAGGGTCTCGATATCGTTCTCGGCCTCAGCCGGGGCCATGTCTTTCGCCACTCCAAGGGTCCTCTCTTCCGCGCGTTTATATCGAATTCGTCTCGGCATAGGTTTCCTTTCAGTTTCGCTTCGAGAAGACTTCCTCAAAGCGCACTTAAAGTAAGTAATCACTTTCGAAAGTAAACACTTATTTAAAGTGGCGCGAATTTTCTTTTCCCTCATGTTCACGGCCGTGAAAAATTCCGCCCCCATCAAGCAGGACCTTGCCAGTGACTGCACGGCACGCGGAATTTTGACCGCTTTGAAGGAGCAAGGCCCGCTCGATGCGACCTCGCTCGCGGCCGAACTCGGCATCACCGCGCCGGGAATTCGCCAACACCTCTACGACCTGCAAAAAAAGAACCTCGTGACCTTCTCCGAGGAATCCCGGCCCATGGGGCGCCCGGCCAAAATCTGGCGCCTCACCGAGGAGGCCAACGGGTGCTTTCCGGACAACCACGCGGCCGTGACGCTGAATCTGCTGAAAAGCGCGCGCAACGCGTTCGGCCCGGAAGGCCTCTGCAAGCTGCTCAGCCAATACGCGCGGGATCAGGTGACGACGTATCGGAAGCGGATTTCGGCGGGAGCCAATCTTCGTCAACGCCTCGAAGCCCTGGCCACATTCCGCAGCGAAGAGGGATACATGGCCGAGGTGGCCGCGAACGAGACCGGGGAACTGCTCTTCGTGGAAAACCACTGCCCCATCTCCTGCGCAGCCCTCACCTGCAGCGAATTCTGCGAAAATGAACTCAACATGTTCCGCGAAGTCTTGGGGCCACGCGCCGGCGTCGAGCGCATTGAGCACATGGTGAACGGCAACCGACGCTGCGTCTATCGCGTCACCGAAACCCCGGCCTGATCAGGGCAGTTCGCGAACGTAGAGCCCGGAGAGTTCGAAGCTTCCCGCCTCTCCGATCAACGAGATTCGCCCTTCGCCGCCCGCCTTGGGCGATTTCAATGTGGAGACTTGCCTGCCGTTGATCTGCACAGTTGCGCTGCCGCCCCGTGCCAAGATGATCAGCCGGTGAAAGCCGTGGCTCGCCTTGTTCAAAACCTCATCACCCGCCCCGCCGCCGGGCAGCAACATGGCAAAAGACACAAATGCTCCTCCGGGCAGGCGAATACCATCCAAGCCGCCCACTTGCTCCGTCGGCTTGCAATCCACGATCAACTCGAAGTTTCCAAAGCGTTGTGTCGATCGAAGTTCGGAACGCCCGCTCCCGCCCGAGTGCACCAATCGCCAATCGTCGGCCCGCCAGCGTTTTTCCCCCTGCTCTTCCCAGCCTCGCAGATCCGTGCCCGTGTAAAGCGAACGATGTCCGGCAAATTCGTCGGCGGTTTCATCCGCCCGCGCGCCGGACGAAGGCAGCTCGCGCAGTCGCACGTTTCGGAACTCCACCGGCGCCCCTTCCGATTCGAGAGCGAGGTAGCCCTTCCGCCAATGGCACTTCTCGCCACCGGAAACCTTGTGCCCGTTCACCCAGAGCCAGAGCGTCCCGTCCCGAGCCTCGACCCGGTAATGATTCCATTCGGGCGACGCCTTTCCGTGCCGCTCCGAGGGGAAGCTCCGCATTCCGCGACTCGGCGGAAAGGGGGTCATCGTCGATCCGTGAATCGGAAACACGTCGCCGTGGGTCGTGTACGACTTGTTCAAGTTCGGCGTGATGTATCCGTGATCCAGCACCTGGACCTCCACCGCGCGCAGGAACGGAACCCCCTGCGCTCCAATCGGCCCGGCCCACACAAACACGCCCGCATTGCCGCCGGCCTTCAGATGCCGCCACTCCATTTCCAGTATGAAGTTCTCATACATGCGCTCGGTTCGCAGCGCCCCGGTCGGAAATCCGGTGCAGCGGATCGTGTCCCCGTGCGCCGTCCAGGTCTCCGGAGCGCAGTTGACATTCGTCCAACCGCTCAGGTCACGGCCGTTGAACAGGGGCTTGAATTGCTCGGCCGCGCGCATCCATACGCTCGAGGCGAGAACCACCGCTAGAAACAAAGTTCGTGTCATGATTTTCGAGGAGATTGGAAAATCTCAGGCCAAGCGGCTCGTCCGGCAAGGGACAATGCGCGCCGGCTTGAAATTCGAAACTTGCCGCGGACTCCGCACGCGGAGTTCCCTGCCTCCTTTCCATGCGATCCATTCTCAACGTCGCCCTCTTTTTCATGGCGCTCTCGAACGGCCGGGCGGCCGAACTGAAGTTACATGATCTCGCCAAAATGCCCCAACGATCGCGCAGCCTGAACGCGGTCCACACCGAGTTCATGCCCGTGACAGTCGGCGGCGACGCGAGGCCGGCCGTCTTTCAACACGCCGCGCCTCCCGGAAAACCCTCGGCAGAGCTGGTCTTTCCCGATCTCAAACTTCCCCGCGCTGCGCGACTGGAACTTCGCGCGAGCATCGGAATCAAGGACGGCGACGCGGTCACGCGGGTTTCCGGAGTCGATGGCTGCGAGTTCGTGGTCCGCGTGAACGGACAGGAAATGCTCCGCCAGATCCACACCCGACAACAATGGAAGGCGATCGCAATCGACCTGTCCCGCTTCGCGGGAAAAACCATCGCCCTTCACCTGGTCGTGCTGCCACGCGCCAACAATTCCGCCGACTGGGCCGCGTGGGCGGAACCTCGCGTCTACGTCACGGACAACCAAGAGCGCGTCTCGGAAATCGCGGCCGAGTTCGGACTGAGCATTCCCGCTCATTGGCCCCTCGCGGAACTGGCTCGACGTCCCCTGCCGAACCGCATCGCCCGGATTCATGAAAGCGACAACGCGACAACGATCGTGGCCGTTTCCCATCCGCACCTCGATCTGGCAACGGCCCTGGAGCGGGAACGCCCGAATTCACCACGCCCGCCCGTTCCGCTTGCGCCCCGACTGGCTGTCGGCGAAGGCGCGCATCCGGACAACCACACGCTCGTCCGTGTGCTGAATGAGTATGGGGTCACCGAATATCAGTTCCTGGCTTTTCCATCCGCCGTCAGGGGAGGCGTCCAGATCGAATCGATCAAATCCGCAAAGGGTGAGGCACGGATTGCGGCGTCTCCGATCAACGACACGAAAAGCGCCGAGGTCCGCCTGTTCGACAGAGCCGGCGGACTTGTCAAAATCATCCGACCTTCGAAAACAATTGCTCCGCCGTATGTCATCACCGCCGAGAAGGTTCTCGCCATCACGTCCCGCAAGCCCGGCTCCCCAATCGCGCTCTATTCTGCTGAAGGTGAACACCTGCGATCAACGCCGGCCGTGGCGGGCGGCGGCGGACCGCTGCAATTGACAACGACCGGAGATGAGCTGCGCGTCTTTCAGTCAGGCTCACGCGTCCTGACCACCATTTCCCTCGCCACGGATGAACGACAGACGCGCGACCTCAAATTTCTCCCAGCCGGCCGGGGCGTATATCCGACCGCCTTCGGCGAGCGGCACCTTTGGGCCGGCGGCCCCCAACCCCTCGTTTCCCACATCTACGACATCGCGCCTGACAACAGCTATGTCGGCAAAGACGCGGGCCGGGACGAGAACACGTTTTGGATCGCGCTTCCAAAGGAGTTTGAACAGGACCTCGGCCCGTTTCGCGGCAAGGAAACGGCGAGACACATCCGCCTCGGCGTCTACGGGCACATCCGCGTCGAGGGCGCGTCACCGGGCTACGCTCGGCCGCGATTCGGCGAAACCAACGCGAACTATTGGGGAGGCGAACCCGCAACAGCCTTCTTTCGCAGCCGGGGCCTGCTGAAGCCGCTGGATCAACAAGCGGTGCGCATGTGGAACCCCTGCTTTTCCCACCGCCAATTTCGACGCCCGTTCAAGGAGTGGGCTCTCGCGGTGGACGGTTCCGGGTTCAAGCAATTCACGATGACGGGCCGCACGGGCACGGTCGACGGCTATGGCGACTGGGACACCGACGGCTTCGTATCCGCCACCTACGCCCCCGGCGCCACCGATCTCATGCGGCTTTACACCGGCACGCTTCGCGGGTTTCTCCGGGGCTGGGCACCGCTCTATCGCAGGCACCCATCGCTTGTTCCCGGCATCGAACCCAACCACGAGCACGAGATCGCCATCGCTTCGGATCGAAGCATCGGGGACTACCATCCCGCGATGATCACCGGCTTTCACGATCATCTCGCGAGCCGATACGGCCTCGATCTCGAGAAATGGAATCGCGTTTTCGGAACGAAGTTCGACACCCATTTCGACGCACCGCGAAACCGGGGTCGACACGAGGCGGACGACTATTCGAGTGAAAACGCCTTCGCCCGCGAATGGTTGACCTACAACCGAGAAGTCCTCGATCAGACCTTGGCACTCACCTACCGGGAAGCCCTGCTCGCCGGAATTCCTCCCGAAATGATTCACTGCCACCAGATTCCGGACCGTCACGCGGTCGGCGATGTCTGGCACGCGACGGTGCCCCGCATCAGCGGCATCGATTTCGCGCAGACGGCCGGGGTCGGGTACGGATTCACCCGCTTCGGCACATTCTCCGAGAAGGCGGCAAACGTGCTGTCGGGCGCGCGGGATTCAGGATTCGACTCCGTGTTGATGGGGGAATATCAACCGTTGACCCAAGATTCCGAGGCCGCTTGGCGTCACCTGGAATACGTCTTCACCAACGGGGTCCGCGCAATTCACCCCCTCTATTGGGGGCAAACCCACAGTCCGAAATTCAAAACCGACGAAGGCGGCTTCAACAGATCGGTACATGCCTCCATTCAACGACTGCTGGACGCCGATCCGAAACGCCCCGGGCAGGCGGGAGGGATCGGCCAGGTCCGGCCCTTCAAACGCGGGAATCAACGCTTCAATCTTGCGGTGATCGGAACCGGCCACGATCACACCGGCCTGGTCAAGAGCCTCCGCCCGGACGGCTCGTTCGAAGGCACTGTCTACGCCGCGCCCTTTCATTCGCACGTCACGGTCCACCCACTCCCAGTGGAAACCACCCTCGGCGGAGCCACGCTCGGCCCGCTGCCTGAATTGCTCCCCGGCACGCAGATCGAGATGGAGTGCATGGCCCGGGAAATTCCCGAAGCGGAACCGCAATTCGACGTATTGAACGACGATTCCCGTCTTCCCGGACTGACGGCCGGCCTGCGATTGACAGGCGAATGGAGGCATCTTCGCGTCACGTTCCGCGTAAGCACCACGGAGCCCGCCAAACACAGCCTCCGCTTGAGCGGCTGCGAAATCCGGAACGCATCGGCCACTCTCCAGACCGACCAGATCTCACGTCTCCATCCCTCCCCGATTCCCGGACACCGGCACCGGGGCTCGATCAACTTTGCGGTGATGGATTGAACTTGGAGCAGCACCGACCGGCATCGCATCATGCCCGGACGATATGGCCGCTCGAATTCGAGAATCTCTGGAAGAAGCCGGTACCTTCATCCTGGCCGAAGGTCCGCGCTGGATGATCATCTTCCTGATCTTCTTCGCGCCTTTTTGCTACGGACTGAGAGATGGCGCGGGAGAGGATTTTTTCAGCGGTGTCGCCTTCTTCGCCTTTTTTCTTTTCGCCTGGAAATGCTTCCTGGACGGGGAATGGCCAAAGCTGCCCGCATGGCTGCTGTTTTGCCTGACCTGGATCATTCTGCAAGGCATGTGGATGACGTTGAACGCCAATTCCCACTACCGTTTTCACGACGACTACGTCACGGTGCGTTTCCTTGAGCTGGCGTCGTTTCCCGATCTGCCCGGCTCGAGGACGCGCTTCAAATCGCCCGTTCATTTTTACCCGCAGGTGGGTGTCTTCTGCCTGATGATCATTGTCGTCAATTCGACACGCCAGGTCCGTGAACAGTATCTCCGCCTTCTCGCCGCCTGCGCCATCGTCTTCACCGTCTTTGCAATCACCATGAAGCTTTGGGGATTGGAAGGATTGAGGCACCTCTGGACCTTCGAGCGTGACGATAGCTACAAGACCGTGTTCGGAACGTTCCGCTACCATGGAAACGCGGCGACTTTTCTCGCCATCGGCATGGCTTTGACAATCGGCTCGCTCCTCGCAGGACGCGAATCCGTCAAACGTGGGCCGAAGCTATTCCTGTCGATTGGCTTGCTGATCCTTCTATTCGGAGCTGCCTTGAACACCTCCCGCGCCGGCTGGCTGCTCGCGATCTATGTTTGCGGTGCGGCCGCAATCGTCTTTCTCGGCGGCTACCTTCTGAAGGGGAACTCCGTCCTCAGAAATCGTCGCATCGTGATTTCTTCGGGCGTGGCGGCTCTACTGATAGGCACAGCAGCCTTTCTGACTTTTTGGGCGGACAAAGAAACCAAGGTGAAGCGCCTCGAAACGATCAGTGAATCCGTCACGAGTCGCTACCCCAAGCCGCTCTTCGAAGCGATGGCCCAAGACACGCCGCTGTTCGGCTTCGGGCCGGGCGCGTTTCCAATGGTCTTTCCGAAGTATCAGGTCTTTATCCGGGGTCACATGCCGATGCACCTCTTTCAGAACGAGGCTCATCAGGATTATTATCAGTACTTTTTCGACTGGGGACACGTGGGAGTCGTCCCATGGATGATCGTTTTCTTCGCTCCAATCTTGACCGGAGTCCGGCGCCCCTCGAAGGCGCATCCGATCGCGGAGCCCCTTCAGTGCATGGGCATCGTGGCCCTCTCTGCGGTGCTCATCCACTCTGTCTTCGACTTCCCGCTGCAGGTCACTTCGTTGCTGTTCTTTTTCGGAATCATCGCCGCGTGCCTGACAACGCAGGTTCGCCTGCCGAACAGCCCGGAAAATCCCGCTCAAGTCTAAATCTCAAGCTCCCCGCTCAACACCCCATGAAAGCACTCCTCCTCAAACTCGCGACCTGCAGCCTTCTGATCGCCGGTCTCGCAGAAATCCCCGCCGCACAGCTCAGGGCCCTCATCATAGACGGGCAAAACAACCACAACTGGAAGGACACCACACCGCTGCTGAAACAGTATTTGGAGGAAACCGGACTCTTCGACGTCACCGTCGCCACCACACCTGCAAAAGGGGGCGATATGAGCGGTTTCCAGCCGAACTTCCCAAACTTCGACGTCGTGGTGTCCAACTACAGCGGCGATGAATGGCCAGACGAAACGAAGGCGGCCTTTGAAAATTTTGTCAGAGACGGAGGTGGCTTCGTGACCGTGCACGCCGCCGACAACTCTTTCGGCAAATGGCCCGCGTACAATGAAATGATCGGCATTGGCGGTTGGGGTGGTCGAAACGAAAAATCCGGTCCCTACCTCTATTGGGACGAAAAGGCCAAAAAGGTGATCAAGGACATCACCGCCGGCAAAGGAGGAAGTCACGGAGCGCAGCACGAATTCATGGTCGAGGTCCGTGAACCTCAACATCCCATCGTGAAAGGCCTTCCGATGAAATGGCTCCACGCCCAGGACGAGCTATACGACCGCCTGCGCGGCCCCGCGAAGGATGTCTCCGTGTTGGCCACCGCCTTTGCGGATCCGAAGACCCGGGGCAGCGGACGCCACGAACCGACGCTGATGACCATCTCATACGGCAAGGGCCGCGTTTTTCACACCACTCTGGGACACGCCCGCGACGCGAAAGCGCCCGCTTTCCATTGCGTCGGATTCATCACGACACTCCAACGCGGAACAGAATGGGCGGCAACCGGCAAAGTAACCCAGGCCGTGCCCACCGATTTCCCCACCGCGGAAAAGTCGAGCCTGCGGAACTGACTCGATCCGATCACCCGCCTTTAAAGATAAAAACAAAAAGACCGCCGACAAAAGCCGGCGGTCTTTTCAAATTTTGGAGTTAAACCCGGGCGGAATTACTCAGCGCCGTTGTCGCCAATGGCTTCCACAGGGCATCCGTCCATCGCTTCCTTGCACTGGGCGGACTCTTCGTCCGACTCCGGCTGCTTGTAAACGTAGGAGTATCCACCATCGTCGTTGCGGGTGAAATTCTCGGGCGCGGTTTCACGGCACAGGTCACAGTCGATGCATTGATTATCGACGTAATATTGCCCTGCCTTGTTGTCTTCGTAACGATCAGCGATGTCAGCCATAGTATTCTGTCAGTTAGATTTGCGGCGTTTTTATGAGGACCTGTCTTCAGGTTGGCAAGTCCCATCTTGAAATTTTCCTGTTGAATCGTCCGATTCCCAAACATGAACGTTTTGCGGGCGAATATCTCTTCCATTCGACGGGCCGACAACTATGTTCCCGCCCGCCATGCAGGAACGCGAACCCTTCCGCCGCACGAAAATCATCGCCACGCTCGGACCCGCCACCGAGTCGCCGGACATGCTGCGACAGCTCATCACGGCCGGCGTCAACGTGGCGCGGATCAACATGTCCCACGCCCCCCACGACTGGGTTCGAAAACTGGTGGCGGACATCCGTGCAGTCGCGAAGGAGCTCGACAGCCACGTCGGCATCCTGATGGACACTCAGGGGCCGGCCATTCGCACCGGCGACCTGCCCGTGCCTCTGGACCTCAAGCCCGGCCAAAAATTCACACTCACTGTCCGCGGAGAAACCAGCGAGGAAGAGCACTCGGTCGACGTCAACTACGCGAATTTCGTCAATGACATCAACATCGGCGACGTCGTGCTGCTGGACAACGGCGAGATCCACATGAAGGTCCTGGCCAAAAAGGCCAACCACGTCGATTGCGAGGTTCTCACCCCGGGCACCCTGAAAAGCCGTCGCCACATCAACCTGCCCGGCGTCAAAGTCAGCCTGCCTGCCCTGACCTCCAAGGATCTGGACGACGTCGCCCTCGGTCTGGAGCTCAAGGTCGATTTCGTCGCCCTTTCCTTCTGCCGGGAGGCAAAGGACCTCCGGCAACTTCGGGCCGTTCTCAGCAAATCGAAGAATCCGCCAAAAATCGTCGCCAAAATCGAGGATCAGGAAGCGGTTCGAAATCTCGACGACATCGTCAACGAAGCGGACGCGGTCATGGTGGCCCGCGGCGACCTCGGAATCGAATGTCCCTACGAGGACCTTCCGATGATCCAACGTCGCATCGTCAAGGCCTGCCTGCAAAAGGGCTGCCCCGTGATCGTCGCCACCCACATGCTGGAAAGCATGATCGACTGCCCCATGCCGACCCGGGCCGAGATCACCGACGTCGCCAACGCCGTCTTCGAACAGGCCGACGCCATCATGCTCAGCGGTGAGACCACGGTCGGCAAATATCCGGTCAAGTGCATCGAGGTGTTTGACCGGATCGCGAAGCGAACGGAGCGGAGCGGCGGGGCGAATTTCCACGAGGAGGCCAAACTTGAAATCCCGCGAGAAAAACTGGCCCGAAGCGCCGTGGTCATGGCCGACGAACTGCAGGCCGACGGCATCATCGTCTTTACCCGCGAGGGGCACATGGCGGGCCGCGTCTCCTGGCTCCGCCCCCGACACACTCCCATCTTCGCGGTCTGCGACACTGAACAGGTGGCCAACTCCATGTCCCTGCTGCGTGGCGTGACCCCGATCGTCATTCACTTTGAAGATCAGGTCCCGTCGAACAACATCGCGGCGGCGGTTGGACAATTGAAGGAAAAATCCCTTCTCAAGGAGGGCAACACGGTCGTCGTCGTCGGCTCCATCATCTCGGCCGGCCAACGGGTCCACGCCGTCCAGATGCGCAAGATTGAGTGATCCGCCCGGGGGGCGACTTACTTGCTGTCCATCCGCCAGACGCCCTTCCAATCAACAGGCGGCTTCGCGATCAGCTGTTCGCATCGCGCGACAATCACCTTGCTGGGACCGTCGTCAAATTCATCAACGAGCTTTTGGGCCACTGACTTGGCCTCCTCAAAGCTGCCCTGCTCGTACAGCTCAAATGCCGACGCGAACGCGGCGATCACGTCCTTGTACCTGGGATGGGTCTTTAGACATTCCAACTCGTAGAGAACGACCGGCTCGGACTTGCCTTTCACGATCACCCGATCGACCAGCCGATGCAGTCCCGGATTGTCAAGCCGGACAAAAACCGCCTCCGACACCAACAACTGCGTGCCGTAATACTTGGTCAACGCCTCAATACGGGCGGACTCGTTGATCGTGTCGCCCACCAAACCGTACTCCATCTTCTTCTCCGAGCCCTTGTTGCCGACCAACGAGGGCCCCATATGCAACGCCACGCCATAGCCGAAGAGTCGCTCCACCTCGGGAGTCTGAAGCTGTCTCACCTTGTCCATCCGGATCACCAGATCCCGCGCCGCCCGCAAGGCCTGATTCGGTCCGTCGGGCTGGGCTTTTGGTGCCCCCCAGTAACTTAGAAACTGATCGCCGAGGAAGTGCTCCAACTGCCCTTCCTCGTTCATGATCGAATCGATCTGCGCCTCGAAAACCTGGTTTAGCAGCGTGAACATTCCTTTCGGACCCAGCTTCTCAGCCAAGGGGGTGGAGTTCCGCAAATCGGTCAGCAACAGCGTGACCTCCGCCGACTTCGCATCCATCGACCCCGGTTTCTCCTGCACCTCCTTCATCACCGCCGGAGAGAAATAACGCCCCATCGTCATTTCGAAATCCCGCTTGTCCAACCAGTTCCAATAAGCCTCCGTCGCCAATGTGACCATGTGGCTCGAATTGACCAGTATCATCGGCACCATCACCGCGCCGATCATCAAGCCTGCGGAATTGAAATACCACATGACGGCGACCCCATAGGCGACGGTCAATGCGATACCCAAGAAGAAGCGCAAAATATAGCGCTTCATGAAGAGTGTCATCAAGAAGGTCAACAGAACCGCACCGATCACGATTCGCCGGTTCTGCTCGGGGCTCAGCTCGTCAATAAACTCCCCGTGGAGGGCGGCATTGATCATGTTTAGGTGATATTCCGGCCCTTTCATCCGCCCAAGCGGCGTCGAGTGCTCGTCGTGAAAGAAGTTCGCGTACGGACCCACCAAAACCAGCTTGTCCTTCATTCTGTCCTTGTCCACGAACCCCGTGCGCCACTGATCTGGATCAAGAATGCGGGCCAGCGAAACCATTTTGAAGGGCTCTTCCGGCCTGCCGGTGAAGCGAATCATCGGGTAGGACGAAACCGGAGGGAGGTTGTCTCCTTTTCCCATCAACACAGCGGCACGAGCCGCCAAGGACTCCAAGACAACATCTTTGCCTACATCCCCGAAATCAGCGGCAATATCCGGCGGCAAGAGACGCTGGTAAATGTCATGCATGGTGGGTCGGTACACCCCTCGCTTGAACTTCCCGTCCGCCTCAGGGTAGATGTTTACCAGTCCCACCCGTTCATCTTCGGAGTTGTCACCAAATTCGTCCGGGGCAATCAACGAAAACGAAGGGGTCAGAAAGATCGCGGAATCGTCCACGTCTTCGAACATGCTGCCCACAACCACCCGTGGACTCCATTTCTCAAGAACACGCGCCAATTCATCGTCACCCTCCCCTTCATTGGGAAACACGATGTCCATGATCACGCATTTGGCTCCTGCCGTCATGACACGGTCGATAAAAGCCGCCCAAACGGCCCGGCTCCATGGATACCCCTTCATCGCAACCTCCCGCAAAATCCGCTGATCATCGGTCAATGTCGCCTCCGGCAGGTCCAGAACCTGAAAAAACTCCCCGTCGTATTTCGACTGCTCAATTCCGACGTACTCGAAATGATTGATATCCAGCGGACAGTGCCTCCCATTTATCAATCTCCAGTTCAGGGCATACGTTTCAATGTCGGTAAACCATTTGAGAGAGTCCCAAGACTGCAAACAAAACGCGCCCAAGGAGAGGCTGACCACGCCGAGAAAGATCTGTCGGAAGAGACTTCGTTTGTTCATTCGTGGGGTTTTGGGCTTGCCGCCCATCGAAGGCCCGAGGATATTTCGCGGGCTCGGTTGTTAGGTCAAGGGAAAGCATGCATATGAGAAGTTTAGCTTTGGCAGCGATCCCGGCGCTTTTGGCGGCGGCGGCTCAGGGTGCCGAACTCGAAAGGACGATCTTCACCCAGGTGGTCAATCAGGTCCGCGTTGTCGGGGCGGAAACGCGCGCCATCGTGCCCGCCAAACTGCAGGACGAATTCAACACACCCGACCTGATTCAGACCGGTCCGCGCTCTCTCGCCGAACTCACCGCCCCGGACAAGACCATCACCCGGGTCGGCTC
Source organism: Verrucomicrobiia bacterium (assembly GCA_016779125.1). Classification (GTDB taxonomy): domain Bacteria; phylum Verrucomicrobiota; class Verrucomicrobiia; order Limisphaerales; family JAYPXF01. Next base: position 12,304 of record JADHOF010000051.1, read on the forward strand.
AAACACGATTTTCTCGTACGCCAAACGCGGGCGCACCGTGAATCTCCAGCAAGGCAGCGTCCTTTTTCACTCTCCGAAAGGCAAAGGCGGCGGCGTCATTCGCACCAAGGCCGCCTCGGCTTCGGTGCTCGGAACCACCTTGATCGTGTCGGCTTCCGTCGATGGCGGATTCAAGTGCGTCGTGCTGGAGGGCAAGGCCGAGTTGCAGATGCCGAACGGCAATTATCGCATCGCACGCGCCGGACAGGCGGTTTACGTGATGGCGACGGGCGAACAATTCGGCCCGACCGTCGATGTGAACCTCGAAAAACTCGTGGATGGATCCAATCTGGTTCAGGAGTTCGATAAACCGCTCCCGTCACTGCCGAAAGTAAATGAGGCGGTCGAGCGCCAGAAGCAGGACATCGACAAGGGCCGGCTTGTTCCCCACGACGACCAGCCCCAGAATCTCGCCCCGGCCGCGGGCGCAGCCGAACCGGATGCGGCGCCGACGATCCCGTCATCCACCGTCACGCAGACCATCGAGGCCCTGGCAGATCGACTGACCCGCGCCGTTGGAACCGACCTCACGATCTCAGGAACTCCTTTCAACACGGATCACCTGTTCACCGAAGCCGTGAACTCCACCGTCAGCGGCCTGAACAAAACCTCCTTCAAGGGCGTTCTCGGCCACAACATCACGATCGCACCCGCCGCCGCGACCAGCTCTGCCGTTTCACTCGACTTCACGGATTCCATCTCCGCCAACTCCTCATTCTCCATCCTCGCGGATGCCGTGTTGCGGATCAACAGCCCCCATCTGGAACTGTTTTCCTCCTCCCACTCACCGCTCAACCTGACCACGGACGGCGGCCTGTTTCTCGTCGGCCGCACCGGCGTGGAGATCGCCTCGGGCTCTGTCATCAGCGCGCAGGGCGTCGGCAACCTGACGATCGCATCCGGCGCGTCGATGGCACTGGACGCGGTCAGTGTCGTGAACAGCAGCCGCTCGGTAACCCTGAACGCGAACAACCATCTCACGATGGTCGGCGGCGGCCTGACGGCAGCCACTGGTCACGACGTGCTGCTCCGCACTGCCAGCGGCAATCTTCTGGTCCAGAACGCGGCGATTCGGGGACAACAGGTCACCTACCACGCAGGAAACAATCTGACCGTGAACAACGGCTCCGCGCAGGCCAATCAGCTCAACTTTTACGCGGCGGGCGACATGACCATTTCCGGCCTTGCGATGTCCGGCGTCAGCTCGACCGTGATGGAGGCCCGAACGCTGATACTGAGTGACATCAATTTCACCGGAACCGTGACCCTTTACAGCCAGATCGGTCAATTGGCCGCCAACCCAAACTCCGGCGCGCAGGCGGTGATCGGGCACGTCAACTTCATTCAAAACGTGAATTACAACGGCAGCCCGGCCCAGTTTTCCGTCGGTGCGGACATCACCATCGCTGCGCGTCCGTAACGAAACCGCTTCACCGCCAAGATGCATCTCTCCTCCCTCAAAAAGCTTTCGTTGGCGTTGGCCGGTGTCCTCTTCACAACCGGCCTTCAAGCCCAGCTGAACCCCGCCGCCACACAGGCGGACATGCAGCGCCAGCGGGAAGAGCTGGAAGACACGATTCGCAAGGCGCGCGAGCGGACGCAGACCAGCAGCGAAATCGCCCCGGAACTTTTCCTTGGAGAATTTGAAGACGTGGGGCCGCAGGAGGTGCTGAAGCAAAAACGCCGCAAGCGTTGGGTCAACGTCACTCTCGATTCCCAATTCTTTCACACCTCCAATTCCGGACTCACCGAGAACGGCGACGACGCCACCGTCTACGTCAACACGCTCACCCTGTCCGTCGGACCGGAATCGATCGACGTGCCCGGAGGCGAGTTGCGCCCCCGAATCGGTTTCCGTCATCAGTTTTTCAACTACTCCATCTTCGGCTCACAAGCCGCACCGGGTGTGGTCGATTTCGATTCCCAAGCCGTCTACGGCTACGTCCGCTACGACACGCACAACGCCTGGCAATGGCTTGTCGGCATGGACTACGTCCGGCTCGTGGATCACTTTCCAAACTTCGCCTCCTACAAGGAGTTCTACCGCGAGTGGGTGCCCCGCTACGCCGTGACGAAATACATTCACCTCAGCGAAACCCGCTTCTTCGGCCTGAGCTATCAAGGCGCGTTGCATCTCACCGAGTCGCCGCGCGACATCATCGACATCCACTCTCAGGACCGCATCGAGCAGGCGGTGCTCGTCGGCTACACCCACGGTTTCAATCCCCGATGGGTCGTGCAGCCCTTCTACCGCCTCGGCTACAATCATTTCACCCGGGGCGTCGATCGCGACGACTTCACCCAAACGCTCGGCTGCTTCCTTTTCTACAACGTCAACACGTGGTTCAACGTGCGCGCCTTCGCCACCTACGATTGGCGCGAGTCGGACGCCGCCTTCGTTCCCGACTACCGCAAGCTGGACGTCGGGCTCGCCGCGCACGCCCAGTGGAAGTTCTGAATCAGCGCCCTTACTCGTTCAGCTGACGCTCGCTGGCCAGACCGGCCGGAGTCGCCTCCAATAGTTCCAGCGCCTCCCCGATCAGGTAGAAGGAGCCCGCGATCACGGCAAACCCGGTTTTCACCGACAACAGCCCTGCCTCCAGGGTCGGAAACCCCGACACGACCGCTCCCGCCCGACGGAAATCCTCCGCCAACCCGTTCACATCCCCCCCTCGAGCGCTGTTCACCGGAACAATCACAACCCGTTCGAAAGCGGCCGCCAATTCGGAAACGACCCCGCCGATCTCCTTGTCGCCCAACAAGCCGAGAACCAAAGTCTTCTCCCGCCCTTCCGCGTATTCAGGGAGCGCCAACAACAACGCCCTGAACCCATCCTCGTTGTGCGCCCCGTCCAAAAGCCATTCACACCCGCGCCTTCGGACCAGCTGCAGGCGGCCGATCCATTCCGCCGCCTCGAAAGAATCCTTCAAATGCACGGCGTCAATTGACGGCATCCCGGAACAGCCGTTCAAAACACCCGTCACACCACCTGCCAGATTGGCATTCCTCCGCCGGTATTCGCCCTTCAAGCAGGCCGTCGCAGCCTCGACCGTATCCGCACCGATCACGGTCATCGGAGCCCCGACCTCCAAAGCCTTCCGCGCCAACACCGCCGCCGCATCAGGCGCTTGCGTGATCGTCACCACGGGAATTCCCTCCTTGATAATCCCGGCCTTTTCTCCCGCGATCTCCGAAAGCGTGTCGCCCAGATAGGCGGCGTGATCGATCCCGATGGAAGTGATCACGGACACCAAGGGCCTCACAATGTTCGTCGAATCCAGGCGCCCTCCCATCCCGGTCTCCAGCACCACGAGATCGCACCCGCGCGCCGCGAAACACATCAGCGCCATCACCGTGACGAATTCGAAGAAAGTCGGTTCAAGCCCGTCTTTCTCCGAAAGCGCTCGAAGTCGGGCCAGCAGCTCGGCGACCTCCGTCTCCCCGACCGGTTCACGATTTACCTGAACCCGTTCACGAAAGGAAACCAGGTGCGGAGACGTGTAAAGCCCCACCCGCAAACCCGCGCGTCGATAGACGCTTTCAAGGAAGGCGCAGGTCGATCCCTTGCCGTTGGTTCCGGCAACATGAATGAATCGCAGCCGTTCATGCGGATTTCCGGCCAGCTCCGCCAGGCGGCGCGTCGTCGCCAAGCCCGGCTTGATCCCGATCCGGGTCAGCGAATACAGCCATCGCACCGATTCGGCATAGGTCATACGTCATCGCCGCCGACAACCGCGGCCGGGCGGACTATTTGAAGGGCACGCCGTGCTGCGACTGATGCGCCGCGGCAATGAAGCCTTTGAACAGCGGATGCGGCTTGTTCGGCTTGCTCTTGAATTCCGGATGAAACTGGGCGGCCATGTAGAAGGGATGGTCCCGCAGCTCGATCAGTTCCATCAGATCATTATCCGGTGACGTGCCGGCGAAGAGGAAGCCGCGTTCCTCGAACTGCTCGCGATAATTCGTGTTGAATTCAAATCGGTGCCGGTGCCGTTCCATGACCTCCGTTGCCCCGTAAAGTTCGGCCGCTTGTGTGCCGGCCATCAACTTGCAGGGCTGCGCGCCCAGGCGCATCGTGCCGCCCTTTTTTGTCACCTGATGCTGCTCGTCCATCAGGCAGATGACCGGATATTTTGTGTCCGGAGCGAATTCGGTGGAATGCGCCCCCTCCATTCCCAAGGCGTTTCGCGCGAATTCGATACAGGCGATCTGCATGCCCAGACACAGACCGAAGTAGGGGATGCCGTTCTCCCGGGCATATTTCGCAGCGAGGATCTTGCCCTCGGTGCCCCGCTCGCCGAAGCCGCCCGGCACCAGAACTCCGCCCAGCTTCGCCAAGGTCTTTTCTGGGCCGTCCTTCTCAATGACCTCGGCGTCAATCCGCTCGATCACCACACCGCAATCATGAGCGACACCACCGTGGATGATGGCTTCGTAAACGGATTTGTAGGCGTCCTGAAGCTCGATGTACTTGCCAACCACGCCAATGCGCACGCGGTGCTGCGGGGCGATGAGTTTCCGGATGATCTCCTGCCACTCAACCATGTTCGCCGGGGCGGTCTCCAGTCGCAGACTCTTGCACACGATCTCGTCCAGCCGCTCGCGCTCCAGCATCAGCGGCACCTCGTAGATCGAGTGGTCAACGTCCTTCTCCTCGATCACCGCCTCGTAGGGAACGTTGCAGAAAAGCGAAATCTTGCGGCGGAGTTCCTTGTCCAGCGGATACTCACAGCGGCACACCAGCACATGCGGCGCGATACCGATCTCACGCAGCTTGGCGACGGACTGTTGCGTGGGTTTGGTCTTCAACTCCCCAGCCGCCTTGATGAATGGCACGTAGGTGACGTGGATGAACATCGCGTTCTCCGGTCCCACATCGAGGTAGAATTCGCGGATGGCCTCCAGAAACGGCAGCCCTTCAATATCGCCCGTCGTGCCACCAATTTCGGTGATCAAGACGTCAGCGTCCGACAGTTCGGCAACCTTTTGAATCCGGTTCTGAATCTCGTCGGTCACGTGCGGAATCACCTGCACCGTCTTGCCAAGGTATTTGCCCTCTCGCTCGTTGTTGAGAACGGTCTGATAGACCTGCCCACTGGTGAGATTGTTGAAGCGGGTCAGATTCGTGTTCGTAAAGCGCTCGTAATGTCCCAGGTCGAGATCCGTCTCCGCCCCGTCGTCCAACACGTACACCTCCCCGTGCTGAAACGGACTCATCGTGCCCGGATCCACGTTCAGGTAGGGGTCAAACTTCTGAAGCGCCACCTTGAGCCCGCGGTTTTCCAACAAGGTCCCCAGCGAGGCCGCCGTCAACCCTTTGCCGAGGGAACTCACCACACCGCCGGTGATAAAAATGTATTTCATGGACAAAAAAAAAACCGGGAACCGCCGTTACGGTTCCCGGGCTTCAATGCCTACGGGAATTCGAGATCGAATGCAAGCGGCTGTCACACGGAAAGCCGCTTTTCAAGCAGGGCCGCCACCCGCGCCGCGTCCTCGGGCGTGTCCACCCCGATCGACTCGTAAGCCACTTCTTCGACAGCAATCGCGATCCCGTGCTCCAAAGCCCGCAATTGCTCCAATTTTTCCGCCATTTCCAGAGGAGACGGCGCGTGCCCGACCATTTCCAAAAGCGTTTCCCTCCGATATCCGTAGATTCCCAGGTGCTTACGAAACGGATAGGCCGCCAGGCGTTCCGCTGCCGCTCCGTCGGCCAGATCTCGAAAATAGGGGATTGTGCGCCGCGAGAAATACATCGCCCTGCCCCGCTGATCGCAGACCACCTTGACGACGTTTGGATTGTCCAATTCGGCC
>JADHOF010000001.1 GCA_016779125.1 Verrucomicrobiia bacterium
TGGTGGTGTACGCGGGGCAGATGGTCGCCGAGCGGAACGCTTGGGACTACCTGAGCTGGCTCGCCCTGCGTCCGATCGCGCTGCTCGATGGGCATGTCTGGCAGGTGCTCACCTACCAGTTCCTTCACGACCCCGACAACATTCTGCATCTGCTGCTGAACACGGCCATGTTGTGGTTCTTTGGACGGCAGGTGGAAGGCTTTCTCGGAAGGATGGCTTTCCTCAAACTCTATCTTTTCTGCGGGGTGGTCGGCGGACTTACCCAACTGCTGGTAAGCTGGTCCTTCGCGGGCAAGCTGCAACCGGAACTGGCGGTGCTCGGGGCTTCGGCCGGAGTCTGCGGCCTGATCGCCGCCTTTGCCGCCATCCACTGGGAGCAGAAACTGATCCTTTGGCTTTTCTTTATCATTCCCGTCCCGATGCGAGGCAAGAATGTCGTACTCGTCCTCATGGGGCTCTGCCTTCTCGGCGCGTGGATCGGCGGTTCAAACATCGCCCACGCGGCGCATTTCGGCGGCATCTGGATGGGTCTCGTCTACATCCGCTGGATCGTGCAGGCGGATCGCGTGCTCAACGCGTGGGAGGCCCTTCGCGATCGCGTCCGGCCCCGTCCATTCATCGAACCGGTCGAATCTCCTCCGCCCCCTTTCGCCGCGGTGGATGAATTCCCTCCGGTGACGGAGCATGAACCGCAGACCGACCACGAGACCCTTGAACTCATGCGGGCGGCGACGGAATCGGCCACGACAGACCGTGTTGACGAGGGAGCGGACGAAGACCTCGCGCCCGCCGAATTCATCGCACTCCGAGTCGATCCGATTCTGGAGAAAATCAGCGAGCACGGAATCGACTGCCTCAACGAGCAGGAACGCCGCATTCTCGAACGCGCCCGCGATCTGGTCTCGCCGCGATGACCGGGCGCTTCACGGCATCGGTTGATGCAGATGGATCTCGTGCTTGAGGTAATACTCGGCGTTCCAGACGTACTTCTCCGCCCACCATTTCAAACCCCTGCGTTTTTCTTCGGACAAGGCTTTGACGACCTTCGCCGGCGAGCCCAACACCATTGAGCCGTCCGGGATTTTCATACCTCCCGTCACCAGCGCCCCGGCCCCGATCAGGCACTGATTGCCGATTTCAGCCCCGTCCAAAATGATTGCGCCCATGCCGATCAGGCACTCGTCCCCGATCGTGCAGGCGTGAATCACCGCCGAGTGCCCGATCGTCGTCCATTCTCCCACACGGACGCCGTAGTCATCGGAAAGATGGACCACCGTGTTGTCCTGAATGTTGGTGTTCGCGCCGATTTCGATTCGATTGATGTCCCCGCGCAGCACCACTCCCGGCCAAACGCTGGCGTGGTCCCCCACGGTCACATCACCCAATACCGTCGCGCCTCGGGCGACATAGACGCCTTTCCCAAACTTGGGCAGTTTGCCGAAATGCTGTTCCAAGCGTTCCATGTGCCGATTCCGTTCCGTGCTCATGCGGGGAGAGTTTCGCAAATTGCCGCTACTTTCAACTGACCTGACGCCCCTTTTCAGCTTCAATCGTATCCATGTCAGACACCGAGCCGAAATCGAAGCCCTTGGTTGGGATCATCATGGGCAGCCAGTCGGATTGGGACACCATGCAACACGCGGCCGATCAGCTGCGGGACCTCGGTGTGCCCTTCGAAGCCAAAGTGGTCTCCGCCCACCGCACGCCCGATCTGCTCTTCGAATACGCCTCCACAGCCGCCGATCGCGGCCTTGAGGTCATCATCGCCGGTGCCGGCGGTGCCGCACATCTTCCGGGAATGGTCGCCAGCAAGACCGCCCTGCCCGTGCTCGGCGTCCCCGTGCAATCCCGCGCGTTGAATGGTCTCGATTCACTCCTCTCCATCGTCCAGATGCCCGGCGGCGTCCCTGTCGGCACGCTCGCCATCGGCAAAGCCGGGGCCAAAAACGCGGCGCTGCTCGGGATCGCCATGCTGGGAAACAAGTATCCGGAATTCCGAGCCGCCTATGAAAGATTCCGCGCGGAACAGACCGAGACGGTTCTGACCACGCACACGCTGCCCGTCTGATTCGGAAAGGAAAGCCCCGCCGTTCAGGTCAATCCCGTGAGCGTGCTCCTGCTGTCGCTGAAGGAATCCGCCTCAACCCCCATCGCCTGCGCCAAGGTCAGCAAAACATTGGCGAGCGGTGGATGATCCTTCTCGTCATGGGCAAGATGTTGCCCGTGTTTCAATCCCAGTTTGCGTCCACCAGCGACCAGCAACGGTAGATTCTTCGGCGAGTGCCCCCCACCGGCACCCGAGTTCATGCCGGAACCGAAAAAGATCATCGTGCGATCCAACATGCTGCCATCGGCCTCGCGGGTGGATTTCAGGAAGGTCAGAAAGCGGTCGAGCCGGCCGAGATGAAACCGGTCGATCTTGGCCAGACTGGCGAGCATCGCCGGATCGCCACCGTGATGGGAAAATTGATGATGCCCCTCACCTCCGCCGCCAAACCCGCCGGCCTCACGGGACCATTCGAAGGTGATCACCCGGGTCGTGTCCGTCAGAAACGCGAGATAGCTGATCTCCATCATCACATCGATCCACATCGGTCGGTCATGCGCGTTGCCCGCTTGGCTGTTCAGCTGAAGGTTCCGGCCGTCCACCTTCGGCTTCGGGACATCAACCCAGGCCTCCAGACGTTGAACCCGTTGCTCCGTTTCACGGACTGAGCCGAGATATTCGTCGAGCTTCGATTGATCCGCCTTTCCAAGCCGGTCGTGCAGCTTCTTCGCGTCCCCGAGAATGCTGTCCAAGATGGATTTCTTCTCGGCGTATCGTTTCAGCGTGGCCGCGCGGTCCGTCGCGCTCTCGGGCACAAACAGCCGATCGAACAGACGTTGCGGCGAATTCTCCGCCGGCAGCGGCGTACCACTGCGGCCGAAGCTGAGAGTATGACTGTGCCCGGCCGATCCCGTGCCGGAACCATCCGCCAGCTGAAGAGACGTGAAGCGCGTGTCCTTGCCATGTTTCTCGGCGATGATCTGATCAACGGAAACGGTGTTCGTGTAGTCCGATCCCGGCACGGCTTTCAGGTCGGCACCGGTCAGCCACGTGTCCGCGCCGCTGTGCCCGCCCGTGCAACGTGGATGCCCGAGTCCCGAAAGGACGGTGAAGTCGTCGCGATGTTCCTTCAGCACGGACAGCGACTTGGACAAAGCATAGCTCCGCCCGCCCTCCTTCGGCAGCCATTCCATGATATTCACCCCGTTCGGAATGTAGCAGAAGATCGCGCGCGGCTGGACCATGTCGGACTTCGCCAAGGGCTTGAACTTGGACGGAGCCCCCAGCGCCGCCGGCATCATCGCGTCGAGTAGCGGAAGGGATAGACTGACCCCAAGGCCGCGCAATACGTGACGTCGGGACAACGGGGATTTGAGGTTCAGGTTCATGTGATTTGATCAAGCGTTTCTCAGCCACGTAACCCTCAGATCAGACATACCCAGAAAGTATTTGTCCAAGGTCACAATTCCATAGGCCCCGGCTTTGGCGAACGCAGCCAGGTAGGCATCCGTCCATGCGGAATGTTTTGAATGGGCCGACCGGGTCAATTGCCTGAACTGTTCTTCGAGACCGACAGGCTCGTTCGCAAAATTTACCCGCGGATCTCGGACCAAATGTTCAAAACATTCCCATGCCCCCGCCTGCGACACCGCGTTCCCGTCCCCCATCACCTTTGCGTTCGTGAGATGCCGCAAGAGCGCCATCTGGGTGATGCGACAAAACGCGCAGCTGCCGTCGCGCTGCTCATCAAACCAGGCCAGCGCCACCGTATGGTGCAAGTGATCCGCAGCCACCAAGGCCAACCACACGTTGGCATCGACGATGTTAGTCCCAGAGGCTGCCATCCAGATCTTCCCTCGTCGGATCGATGATTCTTCCCGTGCCGGGGATCAACGGGAGTGAAACCCTCTGAATCCCTCCCGGCGCCGACTCCCCGGCATCATCTGGAATTACCGTTAGAAAGCCCTTGCCGTGCCTGGGGAGCAAACCGGGTTCGCGAGCGGTCACCAACCCGTCGTCAATATCTACTTCAAGCGTCACGAGGCTCATAATTCGATTCAAACTCTCTGCTCATTCTCCACCTCAACCGTCATTTGGTCAAAAACGGTTTACTTGTGGCGATATAGTGAATCAAGGAGCGAAGGGTGTATCCGTTGTTTTTCATCGCGCCCACGGCCTCCGACACGAAGGGCGCGTCCGCGACACCCAGTTCGCGGCCGACGGCGTAGCTGAGCATCTTGCCGGCGATGCATTTAAGGAACAGGTCTTCCTTCTTCACCAGCGCGTCCTGCAGATCCTCGATCCCTTCGATCTGGGTGCCGTCCGGAAGCTGCGAGGCCGCGTTGATCTTCGGATCGTTGTCCTGCACGCGTCCCTTCCAGCCGAAGCCTTCCCGCTCCCGCCACTCGCCGGCGGCGTTGAAATTCTCCAATGCGAAGCCGAGTGGATCGATCTTGTCGTGGCAGCGCGCGCACTGGGGCAGTTCACGGTGAATCTCCAGACGCTTGCGAACGGTGGCCTTGTCGATCCCCGGCACCTTCGGCGAAAGGTCCCCCGCGTTGGCGACGGGCAGGCCGGGATCTGTCCCGAGGATGTTTTTAAGCAACCAGACACCGCGTTTCACCGGCGAGGTGCGCGTGCCGTTGGACGTGATGCTCAGGATCGACGCCTGGGTCATCACACCGCCGCGCTTGGATCCGGCCGGCAGACTGACCCGCCGAAACGCGTCCCCCCGGACGCCGGGCACGTTGTAGAAGCGGGCGAGGCGCTCGTTAAGGACGGCAAAATCCGACTTGATCAGGTTCAACGCGCTCAGGTCATGCCGCAGAATCTCGGCGAAAAAGTTTTCCGATTCCGCGACGGCCGAGGTTTCAAGATGCCGGTCGTATTTCGGATACAGGTCCGACGCGGGTGGATTGGCCCCGACCTCCCGGAGTCCCAGCCATTGCCCGGCGAAGTTTTCCGTCAACGCCGCAGACCGGCCGTCCTCCAGCATCCGATCGACCTGCGCCAGCACCACGCCGCCGTCGAGCAACTTGTCCGCGTCCGCCAGTTCGAACAATTTTTCATCCGGCATGGTGGACCAAAGAAAATAGGAAAGCCGGGTCGCAACTTCGTGGCTGGTCAACACACGCGGATTGCCGCCCGAACCCGGGCCCGGTTCGGCCAGATAGAGAAAGTCCGGCGAGGCCAGCACGCCGATGAGGGGAATCTTGATCGCCTCGACAAACGTGGGCTTGTCGTTCCGCACGGCGTCGTAAAGCTTCATCTTCGTGTCAATCTCACCGGCCGTAACCGCACGCCGGTACGCCCTCCGCATGAACGTCGCCAACACGTCGCGCGCGTATGCCCGCTCGTCGGAGTTCGCCAAGGTCGAATCGGGGAGAATCGTTCGATGGCTCGGAGGTGGCCAGGATTCGTAAACCGGCCCTTCCAACTCGAACCAATCCAGCCACGCTTCCGGCCTCGCGAAGTCATCCCCCGTCTGACACCAAAAATTCTCCAATACGGAAGGAATACTGTAGGCGTATCGAACCTTGATGCCCGCCTTCTCGGTGGTGAAACGCGTGCGAAACTCGTAGACCTTCGGTTCGGACTTTGGAGCGTCCACATCCCACTCGGCCACGGTTGCGGGTTGTCCTCCCAGATTGACCAGCAGTTGCAGCCGGGGCGGGCCATAGTCATAGATCCGATCATTCTCAAAGTGTTTCAGATCGGTCGACAGGCTCTTGCGTCGCCGCTCCGCGTCTCGCGGATCTTTTTTGGCGCGCTCGACGATACGAGCCTCCAAGGACTTGCGCGCTCCCGCGACAACCTCGGCCCGATCCGGCACCCGGCCACCAACCCTCACCCGGATGACGTACTCGCCTTCGGTAAAGACCCGAAAGTCGCGGGCGTCGGGAACCAGATTCCACGAGTCGTGATGCATCACGGTGAAGTCGCCCTCCTTGCGGTTCTTTCCTCCGTGGACAATCGGACGCTGTTTGCCGAGCTGAATCCGGTGACTGTCACTGTCCCCCTCTTCCGGTTGAAAACGCCATTTGATCTTCTCGGGCTGCGGCCCCTCAACCAAAGCCCGATCAAGAATCCCTTGGGCCATTTCGATGAAGAGTTCCAGGTGGAGCGGCGAGATGGTGAGCGCCGCAGAGTTGTTGTCGAATCCGCCCGCCGCCGGATCCTGCGGAAAAGCGGACACATCGTAGTCCACGCCGGTCAGATCGCGGATCGTGTTCCGATACTCGGTGCGATTCATGCGACGCAGAACGATCGCGCCGTCGCGACGAACCAGTTCCGCGGACACCATCTGCCTTGTGATCCAATCAACCACCTTGGCCACCTCATCGGTCTTCGGTTGCGGCTCTTCTTCCGGCGGCATCTCATGACTGTTGAGCACATCGACCACCTCGCCCCATTTCTCCTTGGTCGCCGCGTCCAGAAAGTCGGTGCTCAAATCGCGGTCCACGCGGAAGCTCGCCTTGTCCTTCTCAGGTCCATGACATCGCACGCAATGCGTCTTCAAGAAGGGCTGAATCGTGCCCGTAAAACCCGACTCGTCCGCGTCAAACGAAACATTCCCCGACGAAGAGCCGTCCCCGAGCAGACCCGCCCGCAGGTCGCCGCCGCGATGGCCGCCACCCAGTTTCAGGAAGGCGAACGTCCCGACCGTCGCAACCAACAGGCAGACGCCCGCTCCGACAGAAAGCTTCTTCCACTTCTTCTTTCCCCTCGAAGCCGAGGCGACCTCCATCCCGTCACCATCCGGCGGCACGATTCCTTCGACCTCCGCCAAAGGGATCCAACCCTCGATCCCCTCGTGCCAGGCCCGATCACGCGGCGACATGCTTCCCTCCGCGAGATACCGGTTCATCTCCTCAAGCGAGTACGGACCAAAGTCCTCCCCATTCCGTTGAATATAGATCTGCATTCTGGAAACCGATCAACAAACTAAGGCAACATCCCTCGGCATAAAGCCTCTTTTCGGTCCGGGTTCCATGGTTTCAGTCACAATCCCGACGCCTGCTTGCCGGCGGTTCCCTCTTTGACTAGCTTCCGCTTGCTTTGATCTTCCGCCCCTTCGCATGGCCTTCGACAAAACAAAGCTTAGCGACCTGAAACTGGATCGTGAGAACGAAGATCGCCCTTCGCGATCAGGCGTCCTCTGGCTTGTGCTGCTGTTGGCTGCGGCGGGCGGTGCGGTGTGGGGCGCGCTTTGGTGGCAAAAGGGTGCCACGCTGGAAGTCATGACGGTGCCGGTGCGCAGGATCACGACGGGGGAAAACGCAACGGTCCTGAACGCCACAGGTTACGTCGAACCGCGTCGTCTCTCCACCGTCTCATCCAAGGTCACCGGCAAGATTACGGAGGTGCTCGTCGAGGAGGGCATGCGGGTCGAGTCGGGACAGGTCCTCGCACGACTGGACACGACCAACATCGACGTGAACCGGCGATTGGCCGAGGCGCAGTTGGCCGTCTCCAAATCGGCCCGGACAGAAACCATGGTCAGGCGGCACGAGGCGGATCTGGAATTGCAGCGCGTGAAGAGGCTGGTGCGGGAGGAAATCTCGACCCGGACAGAATTGGACAGGGCCACGGCCTCTTTCGACGCGATCGTCGCCCAGCTGGAACGACAGAACGAGGAGGTGAAAGTCGCCGAGCGGCAGGTCGAACTCTGGCAGCAGGAGTTGGAAGACCGGGTGATCCGCGCTCCGTTCACCGGCGTTGTCGTGGACAAGAACGCACAGCCGGGGGAGATGATCTCACCGATGTCCTCCGGTGGTTTTACACGGACGGGGATCTGCACGATCGTCGACATGAATTCCTTGGAGATCGAAGTCGATGTCAACGAGGCCTATATCAATCGCGTCCGGCCAGACATGCCCGTGGAGGCCAGGCTGGACGCCTATCCGGACTGGAAAATCCCCTGCCGGGTCGTCGCCATCATTCCAACCGCGGATCGAAACAAGGCCACCGTGAAAGTCCGTATCGCCTTCAACAAACTGGACGAACGCCTGTTGCCGGACATGGGCGTCAAGGTCGCGTTCCAGTCCGTGCCCAACGAGGCCGCGCCCGCCGTTCAATATGTCATTCCCTCGGCAGCGGTAACGGAACAAGGCGGAAGAAAGGTCGTTTATATGATCTCAAAAGGGGTTGTGGAACGGCGGGCCGTGACTTTGGGGGATGAGAACAACGGCGTCGTGACGGTTCTGGCCGGCGTCAATGGCGGCGAGAAAGTTGTTTCTCCTGTTCCCGACGGCTTCAAGCCAGGCATCAGCGTGAAGGAAAAAATACAATGAGTGAAAACGGTGAGGTGCTTGTGAAAGTAAGCGCGGCGGACAAGATCTATCGGCGTGGTTCCGAGGATCTCCACATCTTGGACAAACTGGAACTTGAGGTTCCACGGGGCGAATTCCTCGCCCTCATGGGCCCGTCCGGATCGGGCAAGAGCACGCTGTTGAATCTCCTCGGCGGCATCGATCGACCGAACTCCGGTTCTGTTCAAATCGACGGCGACGAGATCAGCCACCTCTCCGACCGCCGCCTGGCGGCCTGGCGTTCGCGGCATGTGGGCTTCGTCTTTCAGATGTACAATCTTCTGCCGGTTCTGACCGCGGCACGAAACGTCGATCTGCCCCTGCTGCTCACGCGTCTCTCCTCGAAGCAGCGCCGGAAACAGGTCGAGCTCGCGCTTGGCGCAGTCGGCCTGTCGCATCGTCTCGATCACTATCCGCGCCAACTCTCCGGCGGCGAGCAGCAACGCGTGGGCATCGCCCGGGCCATTGTCACTGATCCGTCGATCCTGCTGTGCGACGAACCCACCGGCGATCTCGACCGCAAGGCCGGGGATGAAATCCTCGACCTGTTGCAGACGCTGAACCGGGATCAGGGCAAAACCATCATCATGGTGACGCACGATCCGCACGCCTCCGCCCGGGCGACTCGAACGCTCTACATGGATGAGGGGAAACTGCGAACGGACAATCCAGCATGAAGTATCTGCCGCTCATCTGGGCCAATCTCAAGCGCCGCAAACTGCGGACCGGGTTGACGATGTCCAGCATCCTCATCGCCTTTCTGCTCTTCGGCTACCTGTGCGCGATCAAGGAGGCGTTGTCCGCCGGAGTCAGCGTGGCCGGCGCGGATCGCCTGATCGTGCGGCACAAGGTCTCGATCATCCAACTCCTGCCCCAAAGTTACCTCGAACGCATCCGCCGTATCGAGGGGGTGAAGGAGGCGGCCCACGCGACCTGGTTTGGCGGCATCTATCAGGAACCCCGGAATTTCTTCGCGCAAATACCCGTGGTGCCGGAGGAATACTTTTCAATCTACGACGAATTCAGACTGCCGGAGGCGCAGATGAAGAAATGGCTGGCGACGAAGAACGGCGCGGTGGTCGGCAAGAACACAGCGGATCGTTTTGGGTGGAAGATCGGCGATCGCATCCCCATCCAGGCGACCATCTACGAGCAGAAGAACGGCGAACAGATGTGGGAATTCGATCTCGTCGGCATCTACGACAGCGAAAAGAAGGGCGCAGACACCACACAGTTCTTTTTCCGACAGGACTACTTCGACGAGGCCCAGTCCGTCACGGAAGGCATGGTCGGATGGTATTTGATTCGGGTGGATGATTCGGGACATGCCGAAGCTGTGGCCAAGGCGATCGACGAGGAGTTCGCCAATTCACCTTATGAAACCAAGGCCGAAACGGAGGGAGCCTTCGTCCAGGGGTTCGCCAAACAGATCGGCAACATCACCGCCATCATGATCGCGATCATGAGCGCCGTGTTCTTCACGATCCTGCTCGTGGCCGGCAACACCATTGCGCAGTCCGTCCGGGAACGAACCGAGGAAATCGGCGTTTTGAAATCGCTGGGCTTCACCAACCTTCAGGTGCTCGGGCTGGTGCTCGGAGAATCCTGCTTCCTCTCCGTCCTGGCCGGTGGAGCCGGTCTGGCTCTCGCGTTCGGTTTGATCTCACGGGGAGACCCGACAAACGGTTCATTGCCCATCTTCTACCTGCCAACCACAGACCTGATCACGGGCATCCTTCTGATGTTGGTGCTCGGACTGTTGACGGGACTTGCCCCGGCAATTCAGGCCACGCGGTTGAAGATCGCCGACGCCTTGCGCCGCGCCCATTAGGAGGAATTCACGCCATGTTCCGATTCATCCGACAAGCCTTCGAAATCACCCGCCTCTCTCTCGCCACCCTGGGCCAACGCAAGGGCTCGTCATTCGCCTCCGTCTTTGGAATCGCCGGCGTCGTCGCCGTCTTTGTCGGCGTGCTCTCCATCGGACAGGGCTTTCGCAACGCCATGACCATCGCGGGCTCTCCGCGCAATGCGGTCGTGCTGCGAAGCGGCGCCGATTCGGAGATGATGAGCGGTGTGAGCCGGGAAGAATCTCGAATCATCAGCGAGGCGCCGGGAATCGCGAGGGGTGGCAACGGACCTCTCTCCTCGGCGGAACTCTTCGTGGTGATCAACCTGCCCAAGCGCTCAACCGGCACGGATGCCAACGTCCCGCTGCGCGGAGTCGGCCAGGAAGCGTTCGACGTCCGGGACGACATCGAAATCGTGAAAGGCCGGCGTTTTGAAACCGGCAGGAACGAGGTCATCGTGGGCCGTGCCGCCGCACTCGAGTTCGCCGGCCTTGAATTGGGAGGCAAGGTGGAGGTCGGCAAAAACGAATGGACGGTTGTGGGCATCTTCACCCAGCGCGGAGGCATCGCTGAATCGGAGATGTGGACGGACGCCAGCGTCCTGCAATCCGCCTACCGCAGAGGGGACACCTTTCAAGCCGTCTATGCCCGACTGACCGGTCAAGAGGCATTCAACGAATTCAAGGATGCCCTCACCACCGATCCGCGCCTCAACGTGAAGGTCATCCGACAAACGGACTTCTACTCCGAACAATCCACCGCCATCTACAATCTCATCGTCGGCCTCGGAGCCATCATCGCCATCCTGATGGCGGTGGGTGCGGTTTTCGGAGCCTTGAACACCATGTTCAGCGCGGTGGCCACCCGGACGCGGGAAATCGCCACCCTGCGCGCGCTCGGTTTCAACGGCCTGCCCGTGGTGGTTTCAATTTTGCTCGAGTCCGTCGTCCTGGCACTGGTCGGCGGAGGACTCGGCGGCGGGTTGGCATGGTGGGCCTTCGACGGATACCAGGCCTCGACCATCAACTGGCAAACCTTCAGCCAGGTCGCCTTCGCCTTCGACGTGACCCCGTCCCTGCTCGCCCAAGGCATCTTCTACGCGACGGTGATCGGAATGGTCGGCGGCCTCTTCCCCGCCATTCGCGCAGCCCGCATGCCGGTGGCCACGGCCCTTCGGGAAATCTAGCCAAGCGCCATTCCGCAGGCCGTCATGACGAGCGGCGCAGTGCCACATTTTCTGATCGATACAACTCCGCCCAAAAAACATTCTCGACGTATGAAAAAAACCGCCTTCATCACCACCCTGCTCGCGAGCTTGTTCGTCTTGACCACCGTCGAAGCCGGCGATTTCAAGACGACGCTCTTCGCGGACGATTTCTCGGGATCGAAAATCAAATCCGAGTGGAAAAGCTGGAAGAGTGAATCCGTCGTGCGCGACGGCGTGCTGGTCGGAATCACCCCAAAGACCGCCGATCACCCCTCCGTCAACACAATCAAACTCGGCCCGCAGGCCGATCTGGAAGTGTCAGTCTCGTTTCAGTTCAACGGTTCCCCCAGCTTCTCGATCATGTTCCGCGATCTTGAATACAAAGGCTCCCACGCCGGCCATATTTGCCACGTGGCTGTCAGCCCCAAGTCGCTGACACTCTACGACGGCAAGACCGGGCTCTTCCGCAAGGACATCCGTGAAGCCCGTCAGGCCGGAAAAAAACTCGACGCGGCCACGCAGAGCCTGCTCGCCAGCAAGACCTCCCGCAACAATCTCAAGCTCGACCCCAAGGCCTGGCACGACCTGGTCATCCGTATCGAAGGCGATGTCCTTGAAGTATTGATCGACGGCAAAAAGGCCGGACGCCTCGAGTCCGAAGGCATCGCACATACGACCAAATCCGAAATGAACATCACCACCGTCAACCGCGAGGTCCACTACGACAACTTCGCCGTCCGGGCGCGTTGATCGCCACGCGGGCGAAAACGAGAGTGGTTCGAACGCTTTCAGACAAACCTCCGACAACCTCTCCGGAACGCCCCGCAGGCTTCATGCGGATTCCTTACCAGGCAATCTGACCACAAAGGTGGCCCCTTCCCCGGGCCGACTCAGGCATTCCACGGAGCCGCGCATCGTCTCAACCAGTCGCTTCACGATACAGAGCCCAAGTCCGTTCGAGGATTCCCCTCCGGTTGGCCGCGCACTGAGGCGGGTGAATTTTCGAAACAGCTTTTTGCGATCTTCCTCGCTGATTCCCGGCCCCTGATCGAGAACATCGACTCGGCCCATGCCGTCCTCCAATGCCACGCTCACTTTGATTTCCGACGCCTTTGGCGAATACTTCAAAGCGTTCGAGACGAGATTGTCGAGGACTTGGATCGCCGCGCTCCGGTCTGCCCTGACAAGCACTTCGGCAGGCGCATCCAACCGCAAGCTCGATCCTTTCGTGACGGCATTCTGAGCGTTCTGATCCACTGCCGCGCGGGCGATTTCCCTGAGATCATGGGTCTCGATTTTCGTGGAAAAGAGCCCTTCCTCAATCGCATTCACGTCGAGCAAATCACGAACCAGGTCCCGCATCCGCGTGCCGGACGCGTAAATGTTCCCGGCCACCGCGTCGACCAGCTCCGGGCGTCCCATTCTCAGAAGCTCGGCGCTGGTGATGATCGTCGTCAGCGGATTGTTCAGGTCATGGGCGGCAATGCTCAGGAACTCGTTCTTTTCCCGGTTCAAATGAGCCAGTCTGGCATTGGTCGACTCCAGCTTTCCCATTGCGTCCTTCAAGGCCCGATGAGCGCGACTCCGACCGGCTTCGAATATGAGCCCCAGACCAAACAGAAAGGCGATCAAACCCGCATAGCCCACAGCCGAGATCATCGAATGCCACTCGGGCCGATAGGTCGCGGGCGGATGCCATTCGTTCATGCTCGCCACCGCGACGGCCCCGGCCGCAGCGAGACTGACCAGACACCAAAGCCAAGCTCCCCTGCGTCCCACCAGCAACAGCGCGCACAAGGGGACGACCGCCAACCACGCGATGGCGTGGCCATATAATCCTCCTTCGACGAGGCAGAGTGCGGACAAACCCAAGGCGAGAACAAAGGAAAGCAAATGCCCGCCGAGCGCAACGGAACCGGTCGATCGCATCACCAAGGGTGTGAATGCGAGAAGTGTGCAGCTGACCCCCAGGATCTGAGCACCGAAATAATGACCAATCGCGGTGTAAAACGCAGCGTATGCCAGACCGAAGAAAATTCCCAGAAAGCCGAATCCAGTCACCATTCCCGCCAATCTCCTCCGGTCGGGATCACCGTCAAAGTCATCCCCAAGAAAACGGGACGCCAAGCCCGCCACCACACCGTCGATCCGCATTCTCACGGACAGTCTGGTCGCTTTGCTCTCTGAATCCGTCGAATGCAATCGGCAATGAAATTAGTTCCGAACGCGGGTGCTTGCAAACGAGTCCGACAATGAATTGGAACGACCGTCAGCAGATCCGCAGTGGTGGTGCCGGAGCAAGCGTGGTTCGAGGGTTCGAGGGTTCGAAAGCTGACTGCTGGAAAATCAACACCAAGTCTACCGAAGGAGGTTAAAGCGCCGGATTTCTGGGAAACTTCACGTAGGGCAATCTCGCCCCACGATGAATAAAACGATCCGAGCGGATGTTGTCGGGCGCGGGGAAAAGCGCCGCGCCGCTTGCCGCCACGATGTCGTCCTGATCAATGCCGTCTCCACTGACGCCGATCGCGCCGATCATCACGCCGTCCCGATACAGGGGAATTCCGCCCGGAAAGATGGTGATGCCATTCGGCAGGTTCGGATTCACGGCCGTGCTGGAGGTGAAGGTCGCTCCGCTCACCGGATTGAACACGGAGGCCGCGACCGGCGTGATGATTGAAAATCGATCCTGCAAGCCATGGAAGGCACCCGGCACCGTGCCGACGATTCCCGGCGGATAAAAAACCTGCGCGAGAAAACCCACGGCACGAGTGGAGAACGCCCGGGTTTCATCGGAAAAAAACACGCTGGTCCTGGCCTTCTGCACGGCGACATCCCAGCTGAAACGCGTCGAGTCCGGAGACGTTCCAAAGGTTCCCAACACAATCGGCGGCGAGCCGTCCACAGCCGGATTGTTCACAACCGAAATGTAGGCCTGCATCTGCCGTCCCCGTGGCAGCCGGATGCCGGCACGGGTCGTCCGCACGCGATCCGCAGCCGCCGCGATGATCGCCGTCACTTCCGCCGCCGTGAGCCGGGCGGTTCCTCCCGGCAGCGCCACCACCGACGGATCGCCGACAATGGGCTGGCGCAACTCACCGGTCAGGCCTCCGAAGGTCGCGACGGGATAGCTGACACCAAAGGTCGTAAAGGGACTGGCGGTGATTGGAAACGTGGCATACACGGCCCCGATGGTTCCCAGCGGTGCCACCAAACCCAGGCTGGTGTTCGATGTGACGTAGGGAACCCGGATGCCGTCGATAAACACGTGCGAGCCGTGGATCGCCGGATCGGGTGCGAAGCCGATCTGCCCGGACAGCGCGACGTCCTCGTCCATGTCGGGCGCGAGCACGCTCTCCGTCGTGATGTCCAGCGGCCCGTCTCCGTCGCCCGCCACGCCCACACCACCGACCAGTGAACCGGCCTTGTAGAGAGGAACTCCTCCCGCCGTTCCCGCCAGCCCCCCGGACACCGGCAACGGCACCGCCGCGCCGTTCACACCGCTCGCCCCCGCGCCGACACTGAACGTCCCCGGATCCTTGAATCGATTCACATCGCTGAAGGAGAGTTGTGAGAAGTTCACGCCGACCAACGGCCCGGGCGGTCGATTCCGAGCGCCGGCCGGGAAATGACGCTGAACGATCGCCGCCGCCGTGCGACTGGTGAAGGCGTGATTGTCGCTGCTCAAAAACGCGGCCGTACCCGCCTTGGCGATGGCGTTCGGAAGTTTGTCGAGAAAGGCCGCGCTCGCGGTGTCGCCGTCCGCGCTCCAGACGCCAAGAAGATAGCCTTCGCGATCCACCACCGCGATCACGCTTGCCGGGGAAACCACCGAAGCCCGGGACACCGCCTGCGCGATCACGATCGACACGTCCCCCGCCGTCATCTGCGCGCGCGCCGACACCAGCTGGCAGACGACGCAAACAATGATCAACAACCGTGTCACCTCGACAGCTTCTCCCGCCCAGCGGCCCCGCAAGCAAGGTCAAACTTCATTCAAGCGCCGGACCAGAAGCCCGATTGACCTTGCCGCGCTCTTCAAAATTCAAGTTTCATCCCGCGACATGCCGGTCCGACTGAAGCAATGGTACCTTTCCTCCTCAAGGTGCCTTCGTCGGCTGGGCGGACTCGCTCTCCCTCTCTTCGCAACCCATCACGCCGCCATCGCGGATACCATCGGGGACGCGTTGGCCGAACGCGATCGGCTCAAGCCCCTTCAGGAGAAAACGCCGGGACCGCCACCCGCAAGCCCGTCGTCCTTCAACCCCGATCCCGGCGATCCGTTCGCCTTCCCGCTGACGCTGTTCACGGATGCGTCCGGCGAGTGGCGTTCCGAAGTAACCCTGTCGCTCGGTTCCGCTCCGGCACCACCGGGTGATTTCAATCCCGACCCGGCCACGACGACCGCCATCCCGACGCCCGCAGCGGAAACTTATCGTCTCGATTTGCGACGAGGCGACAGCCACGCCCCTCAAACTCCGACGCAGTTCAACCCGGATCCCGGGGCTCATCTCAAGCCCCCGCCGCCGCCGCGTTACTACCCCTACCGTTTCGAACTCACGGACCCGCAAGTCGCGAACCCTCTGCCCTCGGAGCTGCGCTTGCCGCGCGAAGCCGTCCGGCATCTGGAGTTGGTCCCGGTGCCCGAAGCAAAAGGAAACCCGGGCGGGACGCTCCCGCCCTATGCCGGGTCGCCCAAACGCCTCAATCAACTCATCCCCTTCTCCGCCTCGACCCATGTGAGTTACGGACTCGATCCGCTTCCCGCCGAGCAATCCCTCCCGCGAAACGGCACGATCCGCAATCTGCCCGCGCCGACTCATTTTGGCAGTCACGGTCTTCATCGAGATCACCACGCCACGCTGCCTCCGCATACCGCATCCAAGAACGACCGCTACCGCGTCGGCTTCATGCCCTGGCGCCGCTACACCGGAGGCAGGCTGGAGGAGCAACCCTTCGGCTATCCCGATCCCGAACTGTGGCACTGGTATCGGCAAAGCCGGCTGAAGGGCGATCTGCCGATCATCGGACAGGACATCTTCCTCAACCTGACCGCCTTCTCCCAGACGCTCTTCGAGGCACGGCGGGTTCCCACACCGAGCATGATCAGCGCGGCCGTGCCGGGCCAATCGGAGTTTTTTGGACGCGGCGAGCAGATGGCGGTGAATCAGAATCTCGGCTTCAGCATGAGCCTGTTTCGCGGCGAGGCCCTTGCTTTCAAGCCGCTGGAGTGGGAGATCAAGCTGACCCCGATCTATAACATCAACTATGTGGAGACCCGGGAGACGGGCCTCGTTTCGCCCGATCCGCGCGGCGTGCTGGGCGGCGGTCCGGGCAACAATCTCATTCCGGTCGGCAACGGCGGCGTGGTGAATCCCGGCGACATCGACGCCCTTCTCAACGGCCAGCTCTTCACGCTGGCAGACCTGACCGGCACACGCTCCACCACGCGAACGCGGGAGTATCTGGCGCTTCAGGAGGCGTTTCTCGAACTACACCTCGGCGACCTCTCGGACAATTACGACTTCTTCGCGTTCCGTGGCGGCAACCAGCATTTCACAAGCGACTTTCGCGGCTTCCTTTTCAACGACATCAACACCGGATTTCGCGTCTTCGGCAACTATTGGAACAACCGCCTCCAGTACAACGCCGCGCTCTTCCTCATGCGGGAGAAGGACACGAACTCGGAACTCAACTCCTTCAACAACCGCCACCAACAGGTCGTCGTCGCAAACCTGTATTGGCAGGATTTTCTCACCAAGGGCTACACCGCGCTGTTCAGCTTCCACGCGAACCACGACAACGAAGACCTCTTTTACGACCGCAACGATCTCATCGTGCGCCCCGCTCCGCTCGGCACGGTCGTTCCCCACGAAGTCCGCGCCTACTACCTCGGCTGGGGCGGCGACGGTCACTTCGGCCGATTGAACATCTCGCACCAGTTCTATCAGGCCTTTGGCCGGGATGAATTCAACGGCTTGGCGGGCCGGCCCGTAAACCTCGACGCGCAGTTCGCCGCGCTGGAACTCTCGCTCGATCAGGACTGGCTCCGCTACAAGGCCTCCTTCGTCTACGCCTCGGGAGACGCCAATTCCGAAGACGGCACCGCGACCGGTTTCGACACCATTCTGGACAACGTGAACTTCGTCGGCGGCCCCTTCAGCTACTACCTGCGACAGGGTTTCAATCTGGGCGGCACCGCCATCAATTTCAAACAGCGCGACAGCCTCGTGCCGGACCTCCGCTCCAGCAAGGTTCACGGCCAGGCGAACTTCGTGAACCCGGGCGTCTATCTCTGGGGACTCGGGCTCGAAGCGGAAATCACCCCGAAGTTTCGCGCCTTCGCCAACGCGAACTACATCCGCATGGCCGAGACCGATCCCATCCGCACCGCGTTGCTGGTGGACAAGGTCAGCCGCGAGATAGGTTGGGACCTCAGTCTCGGAATCCAGTATCGCCCCATGCTCACCGACAACGTCATCATCAACGCCGGCTTCGGCGCGCTGTTGCCCGGGCAGGGCTACCGTGACATCTATCGCCGCAACCCCAATCCCGTTCCCGGCTTCCAACCTTCCAGCGACGCCGGCAAGGTGGACGGATTCCTTTACAGCGGGCTTTTCGCCCTGACCCTGACCTACTGACATGAAACTTGCCCGCGCACTCATCACGGCCCTTGCGCTCCTGATCCCGGGGACCTTCGTCGCCGCGGAAGAAACCGGCTACGGCCCGCCGATATCCGTCGCGACAACCGCGCCCCCCGCAAAAACCAAGACGCTGCCGCCGCCCAACTGGATCGATCAATCGCGGGACGAGGCCCGCCGCAAAAGCGCAGGCTGCCTCGAATGCCATGTCGGCCTCGACGCCCACACGATGCACACCTCGCCAAACGTCGTGCTCGGCTGCACCGACTGCCACGGCGGCAACGCCACGCCCGGACTCACCTTGCGAAAGGCCCACGTCACCCCGCGCCACCCGGAACTCTGGCCCGGCTCGGCGAACCCGAACAACTCCTCCGTCATTCTCAACCACGAATCCCCCGAATTCATTCAATTCGTAAATCCAGGCGACCTCCGCGTGGCCGAAAAGGCCTGCGGGCTCTGTCATCAGAAAGAGATCCGCGACGTCTCGCACAGCATGATGCGCCACGGTGCCATGCTCTGGGGCGCGGCCCTCTACAACAACGGCGGATTCCCCCACAAGAACTACCGCTACGGCCAGGCTTACGCGGAGGACGGCACCGCCCTGCGCCTGATCAACCGTCTGATCTCCACGAACTCGAACGGCGAAATCGTCAATCCCATCACGCCAAAGATGACGCTCGAATACGGCATCCTTCCCTACATCGATCCCCTGCCGCGCTTCGTCATCGGACAACCGAGCAACATTCTTCGCATCTTCGAACGCGGCGGAGAGAAACCGCTCGAACTCGGCATCCCGAACATTTTCGAACCGCCCGGCCGGCCGCTTCGCCGCCTGTCCGATCGCGGACTCGGCACCCTGAACCGGATCGATCCCGTGTATCTCAATCTCCAGAAAACCCGCCTGCACGATCCCGTGCTCGACTTCATGGGCAGCAACAACCACCCCGGCGACTATCGCTCCAGCGGTTGCACCGCCTGCCATGTCATTTACGCGAACGACCGCTCCCCCTCCAATTCCGGCTGGTATTCCAAATACGGGCACCAGGGACTCAGCTTCAGCGGCGATCAGGCCATCCGGAAGGACGAACGCGGCCATCCGATCAAGCACGAGTTCACCCGCTCCATCCCGTCCAGCCAGTGCATGAACTGCCACATGCATCAGGGCAACCTCTTCGTGAACCCCTTCCTTGGCTACACGTGGTGGGACCAGGAAAGCGACGCCAAGTTCATGTACCCCAACCCCCGCAACCCGCTCGCGGACGCCCCCCACTTTCGTGGCACCAAGGAGCGGAGCGCATTCACGGAACAGAAAAATCCCACCGACGAGGAGATGGTGGAGAACATCGTCAAAAATCCCGAAGCCGCCGCCGCGCGCGGACTGTGGGGCGACCTCGATTTCCTCGAAAAGGTCGCCGAGCTGAACCCGAAGCTGAAGGAGACCCAATTCGCCGACTACCACGGGCACGGCTGGGTCTTCCGCGCGGTGTTCAAAAAGGACCGTGAAGGCAATCTCCGCGACATCGACGATCAGCTCATTCCCCAGGACGATGAACACAAGTTCGCCAAGGCCGTCCACCTGAAGGACATCCACCTGGCCAAAGGCATGCAATGCGTCGACTGCCATTTCAAGGTGGACGCCCACGGCGACGGCATGCTCTACGGCGAACCCCGGGCAGCCACGAGCATCGAGTGCATCGACTGCCACGGCACGGTCAACGAGCGTCCAACCCTGCGCGCTTCCGGCAACGGCGGAAAATACCTCACCAACGACCGCGGCGTGGATCTCGCGGCGACCAGCACGCCCTGGGGACCGCGCTTCGTCTGGGAGGGCGCCAAACTCGTCCAACAGTCCTCCATGTCACCGGACATGCGCTGGGAGATTCCACAGACCATCGACGTCGTGAACCCGCGCCATCCCAAATACAACGAGAAGGCCCGCTACGCCAAGACGCTCCGCCGGGACGGCGAGACCTGGGGCGATGTGCCCGCGAAAAACGAATGCCCCGAGGCCCTCGCCCACGACAACGGCAACATCTCCTGCCAGATCTGCCACAGCTCCTGGGCAACAAGCTGCTTTGGCTGCCATCTCCCGATGAAAGCGAACCAACGGACGGCACTGAACAAGTTCGAGGGCATGACCACCCGCAACTTCACGTCCTACAATCCGCAGGTCGTTCGGGATGACGTGTTCCAACTCGGCATCGACGCGACCTACAAGAGCAATCGTGTCGCGGTGCTCCGCTCCTCCAGCGCCGTCGTCGTCGGTTCGCAGAATCAGAACCGCGAATGGATCTATTCCCAGCAGCAGACCGTCAGCGCCGAAGGCTACAGCGGCCAGGCCTACAACCCGCACTTCCCCCACACCACCAGCGGCCGCGGCACCACCAAAAACTGCACGGAATGCCATCTGTCCAAGGCCAACGACAACAACGCCTGGCTCACATCGCTGCTGGGCTTCGGCACGGGGACGGTGAATTTCTTCGGGCGTTTCGCCTGGGTTGGCGCGGGCAAGGACGGACTCCATGGCGTCGCATGGACGGAACGGGAAGAACCACAGGCCGCCATCGGCAGCCATCTCCACAAGATCGCGTATCCGGACAACTACCTGAAGCATCTGGAGAAAACGGAACAACTCGACGAGGCCTACCATCATCCCGCCGAGGAGATTCTCGATCTCACCCTTCGCGGTGAATACCTCTACACCGCCAACGGGCCCGGCGGTTTCCGCGTCTTCGACGTCGCGAACATCGACCAGAAAGGCTTCAGCGAACGCATCGTCACCGCGCCGGTGTCCCCGCTCGGACAGCGCACCTACCTGAAAACAAAATACGCGACGAGCGTCACCCTTCCGAGCACGTTGGGCATCGACCCTCTCCGAAGCCGGATGACGAACGACCATGACCACCCGGATTTTGGGAAGATCGGAAACGACAACCAGGAACAGCCGATCAGCCTCATCTATGCCTGGGTCTTCATCACCGACCGCGAGGAAGGCCTGGTCATGAACACGGTGGGCACGCTGGTGGACGGCGATCCGAGCAACAACTTCCTGGACAAGGAAAAAGTCATCCGCTTCAACCCGGACAACCGGCTCAAAGGCGCGATGCATTCCTACATGGCCGGCACAAACCTCTTCCTCGTCGCGGACAAGGGACTCTTTGTTCTCGGACTCAGCAACACGGAACTGACCGCCCCCACGATCAACGCCGAACTCACCACCGGAGAATTCACCCAGCCTCGCGCCGTCGGCGTGCAGTTCCGCTACGCCTTCGTGACGGACGCGGAGGGTTTCAAGATCGTCGACATTTCAACTCCGACAAAACCGCGCGCGATCCCGTCGGCGACCATTCCGCTGAAGAACGCGGGCCGCTTCTACCTGGCCCGCAACTTCGCCTGCGTCGCCAACGGCCCGGAAGGCCTCGCGATCATCGACATCACCAACCCGGAAAAACCGCGATTGCACGAGATGTTCAACGCCGACGGGCAACTGAACGACACACGCGCGGTGCAGATCGGCTCGGTAAACGCCTCGATGTACGCCCTCGTCGCCGATGGTCGCAACGGGCTGCGCGTCCTCCAGATGATCTCCCCGGCGAACGTGCCGAACTACATGGGATTCCAGCCCGCGCCGAAACCGACCTTGATCGCCACCTACCCGACCCACGAGCCCGCGGTCGCGGTTTCCCGGGGATTGGATCGGGATCGCGTCGTGGATGAAACCGGCAATCAGACCGTCGTGTTCGGACGCCGCGGTTCACGTCCCTTCAACCAATCGGAGGTGGCCAAGTTTCTGCGGCACGAATCGACGCCGGGGAGCGGCACGCATGACGGTCCATTGTTCTTTGTCGAAGACCTGAAAGGCCCGGGCCGCCGCATCAACCAGGCTGTGGCGAAGCCTCGCGATTTCCCGAGCGAAGAAGAACCCTCCCTGATAGCGCCGGCCAACGATCGACTGGTCCGGCGCGGTCGCCTGAATCCCTGAGTGCGATGCGCAAACGCCTTCAAATCTTGATCACGCTCCTGCTGCCCATGCTGGCGGCCGGACAGGATCAGGTCCGCACCGTCGCCGGATTCGCCGGAGAGCCGGGAACCCTTGATGGCGTCGCGGCGACGGCACGCTTCAACGACCCGGCCGGAATCGCGATCGGCCCCGACGGCACCGTCTTTGTCGCGGACAGCCGCAACCATGTCATCCGCGCCGCAACCCTCGCGGGCGTGGTGACGACGCTGGCCGGCGAGGCGGGAGAAATCGGATCAAGCGATGGCGTCGGCTCCACCGCGCGCTTCAATCATCCCACCGGCATCGCCGTGAGGCCGAACGGATCAATCGTCGTCAGCGACACAGGCAATCACACACTCCGCCAGATCACCACGAACGGCTCCGTCACCACACTCAGCGGATTCGCCGAATCGGCCGATCACGTTGACGGGCCGGCTGCGGCCGCGCGCTTCCGTTCCCCGCTCGGTCTCGCCCATGCACCCAACGGCGATCTCTACATCGCGGACTGCGGCAACCATGTGATTCGGCGGCTCGACGGCACCGGCCGTGTCACCACTTTCGCCGGCCGCGCGGAGATCTGGGGAATGCAGGACGGCACCGGCACCAACGCCACATTCAACAGCCCGCTTGGGCTTGCCTTTGATTCTCAAGGAAATCTCTTCGTCAGCGACGCGAACAATTTCGTCATTCGAAAGATTTCATCGAGCGCCCAGGTCCGTCTCTTCGCGGGCGATCCGGGCAGGGATGGAATCCGCGACGGAGCAGACGCCCGATTCGGTAAACCAGCCGAGTTGGTCATTGATGCGCACGACAACCTCTACGTCGCCGACTCACTCAACCACGTCGTCCGACGCGTTCGGCCGGACGGCTTTGTCAGCACCGTCTCCGGTGTCATACGTGCGTCAGGCGTGACGGACGGACTGAACGGAGCCGCCCGGTTCTTCAACCCCTACGGCCTTGCCATGACGGCCACGGGACGCCTGCTCGTGTCCGATTCCTACAATCAAACCCTCCGCGAAATCACCGCTCCGTTCACCCTTGCCTACCTCACAGGCGAAAATCAGATCGTTCTGACCTGGAACACGGTGCTTGGCGAACGCTACCGGGTCGAGCGCGCCTCAACGCTCTCACCGGACCAATGGGTGCCCCTTGGGGAAATCCAAAGTGCGACCGACCTTTCGACAAGCTTCACCAATTCATTGCCGGTGGGAGATGCCGCCTTTCTCCGGGTCGTTCGTCTCCCCTGACACTTGCGACAAAAAAACCCGCGACCGAAGCCGCGGGTTTTCGAGTTTGGAATATTGAGAGATCCGCGCCTTAGACGATCTTGCGCTTCCAGATCTTGTCGCCGGGAACGGGAATCGGGTACTCGCCGTTCTCGTCCGGACCGGTGGGCGGTTTCGAATCCCATGTGATGCTTTCAGGCATCAGTTGCACCTTCGAATTCAAGGCCTGTTCCCAGGTCACTTCGCCACCGGTGTAAGTCGCCATACGTCCCAAGATGGACGTCAGCGTGCTCTTGGCGCCGTAGTAGGCCTCATTGTAAGGCTCGTTGTGACGGATCGCGGCGAACAGGTCGTCATGCTCGATCTGATAAGGGCTCTTCTCGTCGCGGTCCTTCTTGTAACGCCAGTTGCCGCCCTTGCCGAAAATCTGGTGGGCACCGATGTCAGCGTGGCCCGTCGCCCCTTGCACGTGCTCGGAAACGGAATTCCAGCAGCCGCGAATGTGACGGCATTGGCTGAACAACCACGAGCCGTCAGCGTATTGGTACTCGACCGCGTGGTGGTCGAAAATCTCGCCATACTTCTTATCGGTGCGGACCTGACGGCCGCCCATGCCCCGGGCGAGGACCGGAAATCCGTCCTTCAACCAGTTGATGACGTCGAGATTGTGGATGTGCTGCTCGGTGATGTGATCGCCACACAGCCAGTTGTAGTAGTACCAGTTGCGAAGCTGGTATTCCAATTCGGTCTTGGCCTGTTCGCGGGTGGCGCGGGGATCCCACACGCCGCCGCCGTTCCAGTAGGCGCGCATCGAAACGAGATCGCCGATGGCACCATCTTTCAGACGCTTGATCGTCTCGATGTAACCCGGTTGATGATGGCGTTGGAGACCGACACCGACCTTGAGGCCCTTCTTGTCGGCTTCCTTGGCGACTTCCAAGACCTTGCGGACACCCGGCCCGTCGACGGCGACCGGCTTCTCCATGAAGACGTGTTTGTTCTGACGGATGGCTTCCGCAAAATGGTAGGGGCGGAATCCGGGAGGCGTGGTGAGAATCACCAGATCAACCTGCTCGATGACCTTTTTGTAGGCGTCCGGGCCGACGAAACGGTTCTCGTCCGGCACATCGACCTGTTTTTCGCTCTGTTTCTTGAGCAGGGCATGGCGCTCGTCGAGCTTGTCCTTGAAGACGTCGGCCATGGCGACGAGCTTGACGCTTTCACCCGTGCTGAGCGCCTGCGACGCGGCGCCGGTGCCACGACCACCGCAACCAACCAGACCAATCTTGATGGTGTCTCCCGGCGAGATCGCCGCGTGGGCGAATCGCTCAATCGGCAGCGCGCTCAGAGCGGCTCCCGCGACGGCGGTTTTGGTGGTGTTGCCGACAAACGCGCGGCGGTTCAACGAATCACTCTTGGGGGTTTTCTTTGATTCTTTCATTTGTGATCGATTTACAATTCTTCCGTGCTGGGTTTCGAACGCGAACGCCGTGAACGGGAGGGACGGCAGTAAATGTCATCCCCCGAACGGTGTCCACACTCTTTAATTCTCCACCGGTCGGCCGCCGTTCCAGTAGTCGTGTAGCGTCGCGGCATCATCGACCTTGAGCGGGATGATCATGCGGAAACCCAGAAACTGGGCGTCCGTGTGATACCAGATGCTCTTGGGCAATTGCGGATCTTGGACCTTCCAGTTTTCCTCCGATGAAATCCGGGCGGCACTGCGGGCCATATCTTTCGGATGATCCCAGGAACCTCCGCGCACGGCACGGGGATACAGCTTGGTGGGACGGTTGTAAGGATTGTCCACCGCCTTGAGCAGGCCTTGATAGTTCGGCTCATAGGCGTCCATCACCCATTCGGCGACATTGCCGTGCATGTCATGCAGCCCCCATGGATTGGGTGCCTTCGTGCCGACCTTCTGATACTTGAATTCTCCGTTGTCCTCATACCACGCGTATTCGCCGATCAGGGAGGGATCGTCGCCCCAGGAGTAGGCGGTGGTGGTGCCGGCACGGCAGGCATATTCCCATTCCGCCTCGGTGGGCAGACGCAGGTAGTAACCCGTTTTGGCACTCATCCATTGACAATATTTCCGGGCCGCGTGCTGCGTCATGCTGATCGCGGGAAAGCCGTCCTTGCCCATGCCAAAACTCATTTCAACGTAGGGTTGTGTCGGCCGCGCGACAGCGTCGGAAACCGCGTCAATCTTCGGGTCGGTCGGCATGAAATCCTTGTACTTCCGTTCCTCGTCGCGATACATGAACAGTTCGAACTCGGTCCAGGTGACCTCAAATTTACCCATCCAGAAGGGCGCGATCTTGACTTTGCGTTGAGGGCCCTCGTCGTCCTTGCGATTGGCTTCTCCCGCGGGACTGCCCATCAGGAACTCACCGCCCGGAATCGGCACCATGGTGAAGGTGATCTCCGTGCCGGGAATCGCGATTTTCAACTCTTTCATCTCGGCTTCAGTCTTGGCGGGAAGCTTGGCGAGAATCATTTCACGGATCTTCGCGATGGTCGCCCCCTCATCCGAGTCGGACCCGACCGCCTTCTTCTTCGGCTCCAGCTTCGCGTCCTTCGGCATCCATGCCCCTTGCGAAATCCAAAGTCGGATGATTTCGATTTCCTCCTTGGGCAACGGACCGCCCTTCTTTTTCGGCGGCATCAGCAGATCATCATCCTCGGCAAGGGTCATTGTCGTGTAGACCCAGCTCTTGTCCGGGTGTCCGGGAACGACGCCCGGACCACTCTCGCCACCTTTGAAAAGATCGGAGCCGTTGTCCATCCGAAGCCCGCCCTTGTCGTGATCCTCCCGGTGACAGGCAACACAGTTGAACTCAAGGATGGGCTGCACGTCCTTGACGAACCGGGCCTTCTTCTGCGCCGCCAGCTTCGCGTCCGCAGGCCAGTCCGCACCCTCGGCGATCCAGCGGCTCAACAGATCGATCTGCGTTGAATTCAAAAGCCCTTCCTTGGTCGGCGGCATGACGTCGTCATCGTCCTCGCCAAGCTTGCAAAGTTCCAGGAAGACGCTGTCACCCGGCTTGCCGGCGTTGATGATTTCGGGGTCGTCGAAGGCCTGCGTCCTGGTCTCCAGGCTGAACTTGCCCTTCGGCTTCGCCCCGCCGTGACAGTTCACGCAGTGGACCTCCAACAAGGGCTTGATCTCGGAGGTGAAATCAACCTTCGCGGCCTCGGTCGTGACCGGCAAAAGCAGGCTTCCGCCCAGCATTGTGGCGGCCAAAATTCCTTTTCGGTTTCTCATGATTGCGGGCGTGGACGCTATGAACTCGGGGATTCTTTGCAAAGCACAAGTTCAGGACGTCCGCCGCGCTCCGCAAATTTACCCGTCCGCACGTTTTTTCCGAAAACGCGGAAGGGCCGGCTCCCTAGTTTCCCGTCCGATTGGTCTGCGGCGGGTCGAAGCGGATGATGAACTCGTCCGGTTTGCCGAAGCCCAGCTGCTCGCGGGCGCGACGTTCGATCGCCTCGGGATCCGTCTGCAACGCGGTGATCTCGCGCTCCATCCGTCGACCGGCCGCCTCCTCTTTCTGGATCGCGGTCTCCAGCTGGAGATTCAGTTCTCGATAGCGTTGATTCTGCTTGAAGAGCGGCACGTAAAACTGCGCCAGGAGAAGCACCAGGGCGACGAGGAGGCAGACCAGCAATCCCTTCGTCAGTATGTCGAGTATGCCCATATTCGGTTTCATCCCGCCGAGGAAGCCACTAAACGGAAACGCCCCCGCAACTTCAACGGTAAACTGCTTTCCAGCTTCGCAGGACACCCTCCGAATCGAACGTGAAGCGTATCAAGCGATCGGGAAATTCAATCGACTGCCCGAAGGTTGTGAAACCACCCGGATAGGTTTGATAGGTCGACATCCAATTCCCGCCCCGCTTCTGGAGCCAATCGCCGACCCGGCTCCGGTCCGAGAGCGAGGTTTCCCGTTCCGGCGGTCCCATGTCGCGCACGATGTCATCGTAGGTGGCGACACCGACCCGGGCGTCCCACGCGGCGTTTTGCCGTGTGGCACAACCGGAGATTGCGAGTCCCGCAAGAAGGCAGACGACGGACAGGAGACAGTTACGCGTTTTCATATTTCAAGCTCGTGGATGCGCCTGATCGTAGGCCTTTTTCAATCGATCCGTGGTGAGGTGGGTATAGACCTGCGTGGTGGCCAGATTCGCGTGCCCCAGCATCTCCTGCACGCTACGCAGATCCGCGCCCGCGTCCAGCAGATGAGTCGCGTAACTGTGACGCAGCTTGTGCGGGGTGATGGCCGGATCCAGTCCCGCTGCGACCAGATATCGCTTGAGCCGTGTCTGCACAAGAACCGGATAAACGGGCTTGTCCGGCTTGGGGCGCGCGAAAAAAACGGGCAAATCCCCTCCGGGCGTGAAGGACAAAGCCTTCCAATAGGCCTCAATCGCGTTCAGCGCCGGTTGCCCGATCGGCACAAGCCGCTCTTTCTTGCCCTTTCCGCGCACCCTCACGATCTGCTCGCCCCAAAAAAGATCCTCCGCCAACAAACCGCACAATTCGCTCACACGGAGTCCGCAGGAATAAATTGTCTCCTGAATCGCCGCGTCTCGAAGGAACGGCAGGGGATTCACCTCCTTCTCGGAACGTCGGGTCAACTCTTCCAATTCCCTCGTCGGTGCCGACATCAGGGCATGCACCTGCTCCGGCGTCAGAAATCGCGGCAGCCGTTTTTCAAGCTTGGGCACGGCGATGTTCCGGATCGGGGTCAGCTCCACCACCCCACGCCGAACCAAGAACCGATAGAAGGAACGAAGCGCGCTGAAGCGCAATTGAATGGCCGCCCGTTTCAATTCCCGTCGGCTCAGATATCGAAGGTACGCCCGAAACCGGTCTCGCTCCAAGGTACGCCAGTCCGGTTTCTGATCCGTCTGCGAAAGGTGCCATTCACAAAACTCCCCCAGCGCGTGCCGATAGTTTCGAATCGTGTATTTGGACGCGCCTTTCTCGTTGCCCATGTAGGCGAGAAAATCCGCCACCAGCGGATCATCCACATTTTCATCGGCCGCGTTCATCGTGTGAGGATACGCCTGACTCGCCGGCTTGTCCAAGCGCGCCCAGAACGCGACCGACCAGCCGACCGCTGGTCAATGCCCAGGCGATATGCAATCCGTGGCCCCAGAGGATTTGTCCACCAAGCCCGTTCTGACCAACAGCGTACAGGCCCGGAATTGGGACGCCGTCCCCGTCCAACACCCGAAGGTCCTCGTCAATCGCCGCGCCGCCTTCCGTGGTGGTGAAACAGGCCTTGGCCGGACCGAACAAGACCCATCGAGTTCCAACGAGGGCATGCTGGTCTCCCTTCCGACCATGCGGATCCGGTCGGCGTCCTTCGACGTATTCATTGAACGCGAAGATCGCACCTCCCGGGTCGCCACTCATTCCCGCAGCCTGGCAGATCTCGGCAGGCGAATCTCCGGCGAAAGCAATATCCTTCCTCAACCGCAGATAGTCCTCCACGTAGGCGTAGGCAATCTTCGGCGCGGTCGAAATGAAATGCGGCCAGCGGGAGTACCGCTCACACAAACGCTGATCCAAGAGCAGGAAGGCCTCCTTGCCCGATTGGGACGCGATCGCAATTTCCCGGTCCGGCCACACCGTCTCGTTGCAAAAACGCTCCCCCTCGCGATTGAGGAGAATCGCCCCGTCGTCGAAAAGGGCGTTCTCGGGATGCTGCCAGGTCACCAACAGGCGTTTGACATAGGCATTCGTCACGAATTGGGGAACACAAGGCATCGCGAAGCCCAGAAGCCGGGACAGCAGCCCCGAACCCGGAAGCAGCCGACTGAAGAAATCCCCTCTCCGAGGCGGCACGAATCTGAGTTCCGGTCCGTAGGTCACATCCATGTTGAGCATTTTCGCCCCCGCCGCCTCGGCCAATCGATGCCCTTCTCCCGTGGCGAAGGAATTGATTCCGTCAATCCGCCCGAACCGATCCCCCTTGTGCCGCGCAATCAAATCGTGCGCGTTCGCGTAATCGCCGCCCGCCAGCACCACGCCGCGACGGGCGTGCACCGGTTCCCCCAGATCGGTCCGCAATCCGACGACCCTGCCGACATCGTCGCGGATCAGATCGTTCGCCGTCACCCCGCATCGCAACTCACCACCAAGGCCCGCCAAGCGGGCGCTCAACGTCGCAATGTAAGCCTTCGCGTTCGGAACAACGTTGTGCATTCGCGGCACCCGGTTGGGCGGCTCGGGATTCGGTCCGTGAAACACCAGCCCCATTCCCATGAGCCAATCCAAGGTGTCCGCCGTGTGGCCGAGAAAAAACCGACGCAGAGCTGCGTTGTTTCGCGACTCGATCTCGGCCGGAGCGAAACGGCCGGCATCCTCCTCGTGATCCGTCGTCGAATCAGCAATTCCGGCCACCCGCTGCAACGCGGTGAGATTTCCGGTGAAGGATCCGACCGCGATACCGGTCGTGCCTCCCGCTTCGGGACATTTCTCAAGAACAAGCACGGAGCAGCCGAGCTCTGCGGCACTTACCGCAGCAGCCAGCCCGCTCCCACCCGCTCCCACGATCAGCACGTCATACTCGGGTTTCATCCGCCTTCGAAGCCTGCGAGCGGCGTCCGTCGCCCGCAAGCCAAGGCTTGATTCACGACAGCAATGCGTCTGCAATCCGGGACCGCTCATGAAAACCACCTCGCGCCTGTTCGCCCTCTTCTTCCTGCTCACGCTTTCCGCGACCGCCGCCGAACCCGAAAACGACCTCATGCAAAGCGCCCACCGCTTCGACACCTCGCTGACGCGCGCCGTGTCGCTTTCCTACCTGAAGTATCTGCCAAAAGGCTACGAGGCGGACACCAATCGAGAATGGCCGCTGATTCTCTTCCTCCACGGCGCGGGCGAGCGCGGAAGCGATCTGAAACAGGTCGCCGTGCACGGCCCGCCGAACCTGGTTTCAAAACATCCGAGGGAGGCAAAAAGTGAAACCGCGGCGGACCGGGAATCTCGCCTCGAGGCAATCCGCCTTCTCAAGGACAACTTCATCGTCGTGTCCCCGCAATGCCCCGCCAACGATCTGTGGCACGCGGAAGACCTCGAGGCGCTGCTGAACGACATCGAAAAAA
The DNA here is from genome assembly GCA_016779125.1 of Verrucomicrobiia bacterium. Lineage (GTDB taxonomy): Bacteria > Verrucomicrobiota > Verrucomicrobiia > Limisphaerales > JAYPXF01. The sequence continues at coordinate 30,402 of JADHOF010000001.1, forward strand.
ACCATCGCGTGGACAAAAAGCGGATTCATCTCACGGGCCTGAGCATGGGCGGATTTGGCACCTGGGATCTCGGACTGAAACTGCCCGAACGCTTCGCGACGCTGACCCCAATCTGCGGTGGGATCAATTCGATCGTCACCTTGCTCAACCGCCGTCATCCGACCCGGGGCAAGCGGCAGCAGGAACTGCCGATCTGGATCTTCCACGGACTCAAGGATACCACGGTGCCGCCCGCCGAATCGGAACGGGCCAAGGCCCTGCTGGAGAAACTGGGAAACAAGAAAATCAAGGCGACCTGGTATCCGGACGCCGGCCACGATTCATGGACGGCGACCTACGCCGATCCGGAGTTATACCGGTGGTTTCTGGCCAATCCAAAACAGTAGCGCTCAATCAAGTCCGGCGGCCTTTTTGGCCCGCGCAAGGACATCGGCGGCGACTTCGCGGGCACGCTCCGCGCCCCGTTTCAGGACGCCCTCGACATAGTCGAGATTCGCGGCCAACTCCGCTCGCTTCTCGCGGGCGTCGGCGAAGTACTCCCAACAGAACCCGAACAGATCCTTCTTCAACGAGCCGTAGCCATAACCGCCCGCGCGAAGCTTTTCCTCGACCTCCCGGGCAACGTCGGCCGGGGCCACGAGTCGCACCAGCTGGATTCCGAAATTCTGGTCCGCGTCCGGCTTGGGCTCATCGACACCCCGGCTGTCCATCACCATGGACATGATCTTCTTTTTGATCGCCTTCTCCTCGCCGAAGATCTCGATCGTGTTGCCGTAGCTCTTGCTCATCTTCTGGCCGTCGGTGCCGGGAACGACCGCGACGGATTCCTGAATGCGGGGCTCGGGCAGTACGAACGTGTCGCCGTAGGTGTTGTTGAATTTGATGGCGATGTCGCGCGTGACCTCAAGGTGCTGCTTCTGATCGCGACCGACCGGGACCACGTTGGAATCAAACAACAGTATGTCTGCAGCCATCAAAACGGGATAAGCAAACAGCCCGTGATTCACCTTCTCCTCGTCGCCATCGGCGAGCTTGTCCATCTTGTCCTTGAAACTGTGGCAGCGCCGCAGCAACCCCATCGGCGTCATCGTGCTCAGCAGCCAGGTCAACTCGGCGACCTCGGGAACGTCGGACTGTTTCCAAAAGACGGATTTCTCGGGATCCAGACCGCAGGCCAGGAAATCAAGGGCGACATCCAGGCTGTTCCGACGCCGTTCCGCCGCGTCAAACAGGGACGTCATGGAATGATAGTTCGCGATAAAATAGAACGCCTCGCCCTGCTCCTGCAGCTCGATGGCCGGCCGCATCATCCCGAAGTAATTTCCGAGATGCAGCGCGCCCGAAGGTTGAATGCCCGACAAAATCCGCATGGGCGCGGACGGTAGCGATGCGCCGCCGGCGAATCAATCGCGGAGCGAAAGCGGGGTTGCAAGGCGGCATCAATCCGGTAAACCCTCCGGCCCATGATTGATAAATTGACGGACGAGGCGTTTGCAAACGGTCAAATCATCCGCGAACCGGTCGGCGACGGTCAGGGCTACTGGGTCGGATGCCCCGGAGCCTTTTACGACGAGACGGATGCCGCGTGGTATCTGACCTACCGCATCCGCCGCCCTCGGGGAGTTCAACCGGAACGGGGCGGTGAAGTCCGCGTCGCAAAATCATCTGACCTACAGCACTGGGAAGACGTGTTGACGATTCACAAGGATCAATACAACACCGCCTCAATCGAGCGCAGCGCGGTCCGCCGTGGCCCGGACGGCCTGTGGCGCTACTTTTCCAGCTACGTCGACGCCGAGGACGGCCGCTGGTGCACCAACATGATTTCCGCCCCGAGCGTCGCGGAACTCAATCCCGCCAACCAGAAGGTCATATTCAAGGCCGCCCCGCTGGGTTTGGAAGGCGTCAAGGATCCGTGGGTCATGGAGCGGGACGGCACCTACTACATGTTCCTCAGCATCGCCCTGCCGATCGAGGGCGCATCGGACGATGCCCACAAGACTCTGGACATCTACAACACCGGCCAATGCAAATCCGCAACCGGTCTGGCAAGCTCGAAGGACCTCGATAACTGGGAATATCACGGAACCGTCTTTCAGCCGGAGGGCAGCGGGTGGGATCAGTATTGCCGCCGAATCAACTCCGTCGCTTCCGTCGGCGGCAGGCACTACGCCTTCTGGGACGGCAGCGCGAGTCACCTGGAAAACTACGAGGAAAAAACCGCCTTCGCCGTCAGCGACGATCTCCGCAATTGGAAGTCACTCAATCCGAACGGACCCGCTTTTCTGAGTCCCTTCGCGTCAAAGTCCATCCGCTACATCGACGCGCAAGCGCGCGACGGCAAATGGTACCTCTTCTACGAGTTCGCCCGCGAGGACGGTGCCCACAACCTCCGACTGATCATTACGGACGAAGCTGGTCTGCAACTCGACAACTGAACCAAGCATTCCCGAAAAGTTCACCGGTTCACCGGTCCAGTTTATATTTGGGGTTGCGATCGAACATGCCGAAAACTAGCTTCGAACCAACCACCCTCGTTCGACCATGAAAACTTCCAGCACCCAACCTACACGCGCCAGCGCCGGATTCAGCCTGATCGAAATCGCCATCGTCGTCGCTGTGATCGGCGTCCTCGCGATGGTCGCCCTGCCCAACCTTTTCTCATCCCGAAAGACCGCCGAGGACAAGGTCTGCATCACAAATCTAAAGGCACTCGAAGCGGCCAAGGAATCCTGGGGCTTTGAGAAAAGCAAGGCCTTGGAGGACACTCCAACCTACGAGGACATCAAACCCTTTCTTTCAAGAAACCAGGCGGAAAGCATCTGCCCGCTCGGTGGCAAATACACCCTTGGTTCGCTGCAGGAAAACCCGACCTGCGAATACGCGAACTTGGGCCACAAGCTTCCAGACGAAGCGGAATAAGACCCGTCTTCACGCACAGTCAGTCGGCTTCACTCCCTTTCTTGATTACCGCCGCCAGCTTGCGGGCGCGGTGGATCCATTCCAGCTCCTGCCGGCGCTGAAATTCCGGCGTGAGGGCCTCCTCATTCAAAACGCCTTCAACCAGTTGCAAAGCCCGCGCCCGGCCGCCGGAAGCGCCTGACTCCGCAAGGGTCTCCGCAAGTCGCACACGCGGTTGGGCGAAGGAGTGATGCTCGATCGCGCGTTCCCAGATTCCGATCGCAGATTCCCTTTCACCCAATTGGGTCAGGCATTCCCCGAGTGCGATGAGCGTGTCCCCGTAATCATGCTTCGGATTGCCCAGGCAGACGTTCTCAAGGTAACCACGCGCCTCCGCGGGGCGCCTCAAGGCGAGCAGAGTCCGCCCCAGATGGGCTTCGGTGTCCTCGTCGTCCGGTGCGCGATCCAGCGCGGCGCGATAATTCTTTTCCGCCTCGGAGTATTTCCGCTGTTTGAAGAAAAGATCCGCCAGCTCGTGATAGTGATGGGCGTTGTCGAGGTGCAGGATCTTCTGCTCCAACTCGCGAATCCGGCGGCGATCGGCCGAACCGGGAAAACTAAAGACCGCACCACCCCCGGACCGCAGATAAACGAGCAGAAAGTACAGAACCGTGTTCAACGGAGGGAAAAGAATCAGGAAGACGACCCACAGCCATTGCTCACGCTTGATCGCGTCGATGAGCATCCAGATAAAACCGAGAAACAGGATCAGCGTCAGTGGACTCCCCACATACCCTTGCCATCCCCACGATATGTCCGTCTCCGTTTCCGTCATGCGTGCCCCATTCAATTCCGCGGCGGCTCCAACGTCAATTCCCGCATTGCGGCCCGGAATGCGTTTCCCTACTGTGCGCGCGTTTCGGCAAATGAAAGTTTTTATAGACGGCAAATTCTACGACGAAGCGAAGGCGAAAATCTCGGTTTTCGACCATGGACTTCTTTACGGCGACGGGGTTTTTGAGGGCATTCGCGCCTACAACGGACGCGTCTTTCGCCTCAAGGAACACATCGACCGCCTCTTCTGCTCGGCGAAGGCCCTGCTCCTCGACATCCCGATGTCGCACGAGGCGCTGATGAAGGCGACGGTTGAAACCTGCCGCCGCAACAAGGTCACGGAGGGCTATATCCGGCTCGTGGTCACCCGAGGCGTCGGCACGCTCGGACTCAACCCCTTCCGCTGCCCCAAAGGTTCCGTGATCATCATCGCAGGCAAAATTCAGCTCTATCCCCCCGCCCTCTACAAGAAGGGCATGGAGATCGTCACGGTCGCGACCACCCGCAACCTGCACAATGCGCTCAACCCGGCAATCAAGTCGCTGAACTACCTCAACAACATTCTCGCCAAAATCGAAGCCCTCAACGCGGGCATGGAGGAGGCGATCATGCTCAACGCGGATGGCTACGTCGCCGAATGCACGGGCGACAATATCTTTATCATCAAGGGCGACCGCCTCTTCACCCCACCTCTCTATGCCGGCGCGCTCTACGGCATCACACGCGGCGTCGCCATCGACCTGGCCCGAGAAAAAGGGTTCACCGTCGAGGAGACAAACCTCACCCGCTACGATCTCTACAACGCCGACGAATGCTTCCTCACCGGCACTGGCGCTGAAGTCATTCCGGTCGTGAAAATTGACGGGCGCACCATCGGCAGCGGCAAGCCGGGTGCCAGCACCAAGGACCTGATCAAACGCTACCACGCCTTGACGAATTCCACCGGCGAGCCAATCTGACCTTGGATGAAGTGCAACGTCTGCAACGAAAACGAGGCCACCGTGCATCTGACCCAGATCGTCGGGGAGAAGATGCAAAAGGTGGACCTCTGCGAGAGCTGCTCCAAGGAGAAAGGCGTCGGCGACCCGACGGGATTCTCTCTGGCGGACATGCTCCTCGGTCTGGGTGCCTCAAGTGAACTGGAGGAAGCCGGCGACGGCGATGCCAAGTGCTCCGCATGCGGCTACACTCACGCAGATTTCAAAAAAGCCGGCCGTTTCGGCTGCCCCGAGTGTTACCAGACCTTTTCAGACGGGCTTGAGCAACTCCTCAAACCGATGCACAAGGGCTTGCGTCACGTCGGCAAGGCACCGCGCGGGCGAAAAAAATTCCGGGGTATCGAGCAGAAGATCAAGACCTTGGAGAAGAAGCTCGCAAAAGCGGTGTCCAACGAGAACTACGAACAGGCGGCGGAGTTTCGCGACGAGATCAAAGGCCTCCGCGAACAGCTCGAATCGACATCGCGGGAAACATGAAACTCACCGAGTTTATCGCCGCATCGCCGGAAGCCTGCCATCGCCCCGGCCCGGGAGACCGCATCGTCATGTCCAGTCGCGTGCGGCTGGCGCGCAATCTGACAGGGTCCCCTTTTCCAACCTGGGCGAAGAAAAAGGAACGCGTCAAAGCCCTTGAGACCATCCGGCCGGCGGTCGAGTCGCTCGACGCGCTGAAAGACTCCTTCTCCGCGAATCTCGACGACCTTTCCTCCCTGGACAAACAGCTCTTGGTGGAGCGTCACCTGATCAGCCGCGAACACGCCGCCAAGAGCGCCGGCAGCGGCGTGGTCTTCAATCGCGAGGAATCGGTCTGCTTCATGATCAACGAGGAGGATCACCTCCGAATGCAGGTGCTGCTCCCCGGCCTCCAGGTCGAGGAAGCTTGGAAACAGGTCGACAAACTCGACACCGCGCTTGAGAAGAAGCTCGACTATGCCTTTTCCGACGAATTCGGCTATCTGACAGCCTGTCCGACCAATCTGGGCACCGCCATCCGCGTGAGCGCCATGCTTCACCTTCCCGGGCTGGTCCTTTCAGAGCAGATCAACAAAATCGTCAATTCGGTCAACAAGCTCGGCTTGGCCGTCCGAGGACTTTACGGGGAGGGAACCGAAGCGCTCGGAAATGTGTTCCAGGTTTCGAACCAGATGACCCTCGGCGAGTCCGAAACGGACATTGTCGCCCGGCTTGGCAAAGTGCTCGGGCAGATCATCGAGCACGAGGAAAACGCCCGACTGACCCTGCTGGAAGGCAAGGCAAACACCGTCTACAACCACATCGGCCGCGCCTACGGCATCCTCACGAACGCCCATATCATCGCCTCCAAAGAAGCCATGAACCTGCTGTCATTGCTGCGTTTGGGCGTCGATTTCCAGATGTTCAGCAGTCTGGATCGCGCGGTGATCGACGAATTGTTCCTTTTCACGCAACCAGCCCACCTCCAAACCCAGCATGAGGGCAAACTCGGTGCCGAAGAGCGCGACGTTCTTCGAGCCACCATGCTCCGGGATCGGCTTAAAAGCGTGAAAAGACCCCATTTGCCGAAGCTCGGATGAGTTTGGCAAAGGCGTGGCTGGACAAACGCTTTCGATAGCGACACTTTCAACTGCTTTATGAGTGACGAAGCGATGAGCAATTTCACGCCTCGGGCCCAACAGGTCCTGGCCCTCGCGCGCAAGGAAGCCGACAGGTTCAACCACAATTTTGTCGGCACCGAGCACCTCCTGCTGGGCTTGATCAAGCTCGGACAGGGCGTCGCGGTCAACGTCCTGCAAAAAATGGGACTGGATCTCGAAACCGTCCGACTGGAGGTCGAGAAACAAGTCGGCACCGGCCCCGACCAAAAACAGGTCGGCAACATTCCCTACACGCCCCGCGTCAAGAAAGTGCTCTCGCTGGCCGCCAAGGAAGCCAAGACACTCAATCACACCTACGTCGGCACCGAACACATCCTGCTCGGACTGCTCCGCGAAGGCGATGGCGTGGCCGCCCGCGTGTTGAAGAATCTGGACGTCGATATCGAGCAGACACGCGACGAGATCCTCAAGGAACTCGACCCCAATTTCACTGCGGAAGAAGAGGAAGAGTCCGCAGCCCCCGCCGGCCCCGGGAAAAAGGGCGAGCGCAAGGACGCCAAAACCCCCGCCCTCAAGGCCTTCGGTCGCGACCTAACCGAAATCGCCGCGAAAGGCGACATGGACCCCGTGATCGGCCGCGCGGATGAAATCGAACGGGTCATTCAGATTCTCTGCCGCCGCACCAAGAACAACCCGGTGCTGCTGGGCGAAGCCGGTGTCGGCAAGACGGCCATTGTGGAAGGCCTCGCGCAGGAAATCACCAAGGGCAACGTCCCGGAAATCCTCCGCGAAAAGAAGCTCATCACCCTCGATCTCGCCCTCATGGTCGCCGGAACCAAGTACCGCGGCCAGTTCGAGGAACGCATCAAGGCCGTGATGGACGAAATCCGCCGGGCAAAGAACGTCATCCTCTTCATCGACGAGCTTCACACGATCGTCGGAGCCGGCTCGGCCGAGGGCACCATGGACGCCTCCAACATCATCAAACCCGCGCTCAGCCGGGGCGAGATGCAGTGCATCGGAGCCACCACGCTCAACGAATACCGCAAATACATCGAGAAGGACGCAGCGCTGGAGCGCCGTTTTCAATCGGTCAAGGTGGAGGCTCCCTCCGTCGAGGACGCCATCGCAATCCTCAAGGGCCTACGATCCAAATACGAAGATCACCACAAGGCCGAAATCACGGACGACGCGGTGGAATCAGCCGTAAAACTCTCGGATCGCTACATCATGGGCCGCTTTCTCCCTGACAAGGCGATCGACGTCATGGATGAGGCCGGAGCCCGTTCCCGAATCTCGGCCATGACCCGCCCCCCGGAGGTCAAAGGCCTTGAGGCGGAAATCGAGGAAATCAAAATCGCGAAAGAGCGCGCCATCAAGGATCAGGATTTTGAAGGCGCCGCCGCACGCCGCGATCAGGAAAAGCAGGCAAAGGAAAAGCTCGAGTCCGTCCTCACCGAATGGCGGGAGAAGAGCGAGGAGAAGCGGGTCGTCGTGGACGAAGATTGCATCATGCAGGTCGTCGCCAAATGGACCGGCATCCCGCTCAAACGCATGGAGCAGGACGAAGCCAAGCGTCTGCTCGAAATGGAGAAGGTGCTCGAAAAGATCATCGTTGGACAGTCCGAGGCGGTCAACGCCCTCTGCAAGGCTCTGCGCCGATCAAGGGCCGACCTGAAAGACCCGAATCGCCCCATCGGCACATTCGCTCTCCTTGGTCCGACAGGCGTCGGCAAGACTCTGCTTGCGAAAACTGTCGCCGAACAAATGTTCGGCAGCGAGAAATCGCTCATCCAGATCGACATGAGCGAGTACATGGAGAAATTCACCACCTCTCGTCTCACCGGATCCCCTCCCGGATATGTCGGCTACGAGGAAGGCGGGCAGCTGACGGAGAAGGTGCGTCAGAACCCGTACAGCGTGGTTCTCTTCGACGAGATTGAGAAAGCGCACCCGGACGTCATGAACATGCTCCTCCAGATTTTGGAGGAAGGAAAACTGACCGATAGTCTTGGACGGACCGTCGATTTCCGGAACACGATCATTCTGCTCACATCGAATGTCGGTGCCCACGCCGCAAACCGCAGTTCCATCATCGGTTTCACGGCCTCATCGGACGGCGTCACCTACGACAAGATGAAGGGTGAGATTTTGGACGAGGCGAAAAAAGCGTTTCGCCCCGAATTCCTCAACCGTCTCGACGACGTCATCGTCTTCCGCTCCCTCAACAAACCGGACTTGGTCACCATTCTCCATTTGGAGATCGAAAAGGTCATGATCCGGCTTAAAGCCCGCAATATCCGGCTCGAATTGGACGAAAAAGCGCAGGATTTTCTGGTCGAGAAGGGCTTTGATCCCCAATACGGAGCCCGCCCCATGCGACGCTCGGTCGAGCGCCACCTCGAGGACCCGCTCGCGGAAGAAATTCTGCGGGGAAACCTCCACGCCAACGACCCCGTCCACGTCTCCGTCGAGGAAGACAAGCTGAAATTCACCCAGCCCGCTTCGACCGGAGAAGAAACCGTCCAGAAATAGCCATTTGTCGCTCGCCGCAAGCGCACGACAGACGGCTCCCAAAAACTACGGAATAGCCCTGATCAGGGCTCTGTGACCTTGCGTTCGTCGATTGAGCAACCTATGGTCGCCCAATGGTCCATCGGGTTCAAATAGCTCCGATCGCTCTTGCAATAACGCAATTGCTGCTCGTCGGTTCAGTTTTTCCACTTTCCGGGTTAAAGGCTCAGGAAAGTGGCGGTATTTTGCCGAATGAAATCACTTTCACCACCGACGGAGTCACTACGACCTATCAGGTTGCGCTGGACGAGTATGCACACATCACTCCAGATGGTGACAGCGCACGCGTGACCATTCACGGACTGCCCTCAGCCTCTGCCATGCACCAGCGAGCGCTCGAGGTGGAGCGGACGAGCGGAGGAAGAGTCTGGCTGGCTATGTATCCAGCGGGAAAACCAAAGGACATCTACAACCGTCATCTCCTGACGGAAGATCTCCTCCTCAAATTGAAAGAACCGGCGGACCCGAACGCTGTAGCCACCGCCCTCGGACTGACCTACCACGGGACACTCTACTATTACCCTGGAATGCATTTATTCCGAGCAGGAGGAGCCGGCGCTTCTGCGTTCGCTCTTGAGCAGGCGAAGAACCAGCCCACCGTTCTGGAAGCCAGGCCCGTTTTTGCCCGCAGCTTCGTACAACGGTATTTTGTGCCAGACGATCCGCTCTTCACGAATCAATGGCACCTGCTGAACACCGGGCAGAACGGCGCGACTCCTGGTTCCGACGTCAACATCACGAATGTCTGGGAACGCTATCGAGGCAGCAACACCGTCATCGGCATTTTCGACGATGGCTTTGACATCACCCACCCCGACCTCATCGACAATCTGCTCACGAATATGGCCTACAATCCGATTGACGGATCTCAGGACGTCACACCGCGTCCCGGTGACTTTCACGGAACGGCCGTCTCAGGTGTGGCGGCAGCAAGGGGAAACAACAGCGAGGGGCTTTCAGGGGCTGCCCCCAACGCGAGCATCGTGCCAATTCGCTTCGACTTCAACGTGGGTATGAGTCCCCTGCAAATTGCGGAGGGCCTTCTCCACAGCAACGACATCGTGCAGGTTCACAACAACAGCTGGGGAATCAACACCTCATTTTTCCTCTACGAACTCGACCCGGCTGAATCCAACGCCTTCTACACTGCAAACACTTTCGGCCGCGGTGGACGTGGCACAATTTACGTTTACTCCGCTGGGAACGACGCCCAGTCCGGTGACGATGTCAACTACAGCGGCTTCACAAAGCATATGTCGACCATCGCTGTGGCCGCGCTCAACGATCTGGGGCGCCGAGCAAGCTACAGCACCTACGGAGCGGCGACGGTGATCAGTGCCCCGGCGGGACTCGATTCCACCCGTTTCCAAGGCACCTCGACGACCGACGTTCAAGGAACCAACGGCTATAATCCAACGACGACGTTTCCGCTCGGCGATTACACGAACCTCAACTACACGGCCAACTTCAACGGAACCTCCTCCGCCGCGCCACTCACCACCGGCGTCATCGCATTGATCTTGGAAGCCAACCCCAACCTGGGGTGGCGGGACGTGCAGGAAATCGTGATGCGAAGTGCATCCTTGACCGACACCAATCATTTTGACTGGATCACAAACGCGGCCGGCTTTCATTTCAATCACGAGTACGGAGCGGGGATCATAAACGCGGACGCGGCCGTCATGCTCGCCACCAACTGGACCAATCTGGGGCTGAGAACCAACATATCGTTCACCCTGACCAACCTGAGTGACATCATCCCCGATTTTGACCCAGCAGGTGTTACCAAGACTTTTACCGTCACGAATCACGATCTGCGCTTGGAGCATGTCCAGCTGCACGTGAATGCCAGTCATATTTCCAGAGGGGATCTGGAGATCACCCTGACATCCCCTTCCGGCACAGAAAGCATTCTCGCCAGAACTCACTTTGACAGCAATCCCGACTACGACTGGACTTTCTACTCGGTTCGCAACTGGGGTGAATTCGCATCCGGCGGCTCAGGCAATACGAACAATCAGTGGTCCGTCACAATTCGGGATCAGAGGCCCGGCGCGAGTGGGTTCCTTTCCAATCTCCGCCTTACGCTCCACGGCACGATCACCAATTCGACAACGATCGGCTTGACTGATCCGCCCTCCATCATCGAGCACCCAACCAGCCGCACCATCACCAAAGGCTCCACCATGAAATTTCGTGTTGTTGCGAACAGCATCGCAACACCCTCTTTTCGATGGCTGTTCACCGATCCAAACGGTGCCACGACCGTCATCAACACAAACCGCAGCGAACTACAGCTGACCGCGATCGACTTCAGCAGACAAGGTATCTACGTGGCCGAGGTATTCAATCAGTTCGGTGTGACACGAAGCGCTCCGGCGACGTTGTTTGTCAACTCTCCTCCTGAGATTGCGGCGGACGGGCAACCGACCAACCGGGTCTCCGTCATCGGCGGCAACACGGCGTTCAGTGTGGCCGCATCCGGGGCCGGACCGCTTCAATATCAATGGCGCCGAAACAGCGTGCCGATTTCAGGCGCAACCTCGTCCATCCTCGTTCTGACAAATCTGCAGGCATCGGACTTCAGCACCAACGGCACGCCCGTACGCTATGACGTCACGGTTCGCAACACGCTCGCCTCGATCATCAGCAATCCGGCAACGCTCGCCGAAGCACCAGGCGTCACCTTCACCGCCCTCCCCGCCGGGCTCACAAACGGGGTTTTTCAATTCGGCTTCTCGGGTGCCCTGAACCAGAACGTCCGTATCGACGGATCAACCAATCTCACCAACTGGATCATGCTGGACACCCGCACCCTGAACGGCGGCAACGGTGTCTACTCCGACCCGAATGCGGGCACGTTCCCAGGCTACCGCTACTACAGGGTCGTCCCAATTCCCTGATCCAATCCCGCCTTTGTCGTGGTTATCTGAAGCTAGGCGCTTGCCCCGGCGTCGGATCCGGCTAGTTTCGACCCGTCCCATGCAGGACCCTCACCAGCAGGTTTAATTATGCGCAAACTGATTGTCGTTCTCCTCGCGCTGGCCTTCACCCAGCACATCTCATTCGCTCAAAACGGCGACAAGGGCGGTGAGGAGCAGGTCGCTCCCATCCCCGCCGATAAAATCCCCCCTGCTCCCCCTCTGCCGCCCGGACAGGCATTGAAAACGTTCAAACTGCCCCCGGATTTCGAAATCCAACTCGTCGCATCAGAACCGCTCATCGACAACCCGGTCATCGTTCAATGGGACAACGCCGGCCGCCTTTGGGTAATGGAGATGCGCTCCTTCATGCAGACGCCGAACGGGGCGGGCGAGCTCGAGCCCGTCAGCCAGGTTTCCATTCTCCACGACACGGACGGCGACGGCCGTATGGACAAGAAAACAGTGTTCTTGGACAAGCTGCTCATGCCTCGAGCGATGGCATTCACGGGCGACGGTGTCCTGATCTGCGAACCTCCCGGGCTCTACTACTACCCGATCCTTCCTGGCGACAAACCCGGCAAACGAATCACGGTCGATCCGGATTACGCGCCCGCCGCGGTGGTGAAAAACGGGGTCATGAACGTCGAGCATGCGGCGAACGGCTTCATCCGAGCGATTGACAACTGGCACTACAACGCGAAATCAACCTTTCGATACAGCCTGCAACAGGGCGAATGGAAGAAGGAGCCAACCTACTTCAAGGGACAATGGGGCATCAGCCAGGACAACTACGGCCGCTTAGCATTCAATTCCAACAGCGATCATTTCCGCATGGAACCCACCCCCTCGGAATATCTCCTTCGCAACCCCTTTTACCGCGATGCCAACTACAGTATCCAGCCTCTGCCCAAGCAGGACGTCTGGCCTGCCCGCATCAATCCGGGCGTCAACCGTGCCTATCGCAAAGGCACGCTCCGACCAGACGGCCGCCTCGCGAAATTCACGGGAGCCAGCGCCCTTGCCATCTATCGCGGAGGCCACTTCCCCCCCGAATTCATCGGCGACGCCTTTGTTCCCGAACCCACGGGCAATCTGATCCGTCGCGACGACGTCACAGAATCGGAAGGCCGATTGACCGCCATCAATCCCTACGCCAGGAATGACACCGAATTCCTCACATCCACCGACGAAATCTTCCGCCCCGTGAACGCCTACATGGGACCGGATGGGGCGATGTACTTTGTGGACATGTATCACGGCATCATCCAGCACCGCATCTTTCTGACCAGCTACCTTCGCAAGCAGGCCGAGAGCCGAGGCCTCGACAAGGTTGTCGACTACGGCCGCATCTACCGCGTCGTCCACCGAGGACGCCCTCTCGATCAAGGACCAAACCTCGCGAGGGCTTCCCCTGAAGAGCTGGTCGCGGCGCTCGCGAACAACAACGGATGGTACCGCGACAACGCCCAACGCATCCTGGTGGAAAAGGCTCCGGCCGCAGCGATCGAACCGCTCAAGAAACTCGCCACAAACGGGGCCAATCACCTCGGCCGACTCCACGCGCTTTGGACACTTTCGGGACTGGGCTTCGCCGATCTGGAAATTCTCGGCAAGGTGCTGCAAACCGAAAAACACCCGAAAGTCGTCGCGTCAGCCATTCGCCTCTGTGAACCGATCCTGAAAACCTGGGAACAGGAAGACGCGCTGAAACTGGTCGTCGCGAAGGCAACCTCAAAGGACGCCGACATCAAACTGCAGGTCGCCCTCACGCTGAGCGGCGTCGATTCGCCTCTTGCCACGAAAACACTGACGAAGCTTGCCCGGGACAACGCCGGATCGATCGCCATCCGCGATGCAATCATCTCCGGATTGCCCGGCCGCGAGTATGATTTCATCGCCGCCTTGCTCGCGGACAAGGCCTTTTCAAAAACAAGCAAGGACCGCGAAAAACTGCTTGGCGAACTGGCCCGCTGCGTGATCATTCAGGGTCGTCGCGATCCGGTGAACAACCTGCTCACGCTGATCGGCAACGACGCCACGCTGGACTGGCAAAAAACCGCGCTGATCGTCGGCATGACCCCCGCCAAGATCAAATCCACCAAAGGGCTCCCCCCGGTGAAGGCAAAAACAATCCGACTCACGGAGGAACCCACCGCCTTCGCCGCGCTGAAAGGGATCAAAAACAAAACGGTCGCCACGGCCTTGAGCAAACTCGACGAGGTGCTCGTCTGGCCCGGCAAGCCCGGCGTCAAACCCGAGCCTCCGGTTCGCCCGCTGAACGACGAGGAACGTGTCCTTTTCGAGTCCGGCAAGCAGCTCTACGGAATGACCTGCGGAGCCTGTCATCAGGACCACGGTTTCGGCATGGCCGGGATGGCCCCCCCGCTCGCGGATTCAGAATGGGTCGCATCCAGCGAGGATCGGCTGATTCGGATTGTCCTGCAGGGCATTGGCGGTCCGATCACGGTTCTCGGTCAAAAGTTTGATATGGACATGCCCGGTCACGGCACCTTCTCGGACGAGCAGATCGCGTCTGTGCTCACCTACATCCGTCGCGAGTGGGATCATACGCACGACCCCGTCTCATCGGGAAAGGTCGCCGCTGTCCGCAAAGCGACTTCCAGCCGCGAGGAAGCCTGGACGGCGGAAGAGTTGCTCAAGCTGAAATAGCTGCTACCCCTTCCGCCCGTCAAAGAGCCCTGCACGGCCACCGTGCCGTGGCGCAGCAGCAATCCGTGGGTCATGCACTTCGGCAGATCCTCGGGATGATGTGTGACCATGACGAGGCCGACCCCCATGGCAGCCACCGCGACAAGCTGCCGATCCAAGGCGTCCCGCACGCCCTTTTCCAATCCGTCAAAGGGCTCGTCCAACACGAGCACCTCGGGATCGTGCACCAGCGCCCGTGCGATGAGCACGCGGCGCAATTGCCCGTAGGAAATCCCGGTCACCGGGCGTCTTGAAAATTCCTCCAATCCGAACAGGCTCACCAACTCGTCCACGCGCCGTCGTTCCTTGCGGGTAAGCCGGTCGTAAAGCACGTGTCCGCCAAAGTAGCCGGTCGCGATCGCGTCCGCCCCGGACAACTCCTCCCGAAACCGCATCTGAAAATCCATCGAGACGAACCCCGTCCTTTGTCGGATTTCCCACAAGGTGTGCCGGCGGGCCTCATTGAACCTCAAGACGCGGCCTCCAAGCACCGGATGCACCTCGCCCAGCAGCAGCTTGAGAAACGTGCTCTTGCCCGCGCCGTTGTGCCCCAACACGGCCCAGTGCTCCCCTTTGCCCATCTCCCAATCGAGCGGACCAAGCGCCCTCTTCTTGTCGTGATAAACCTCGGCGTGGTTGAGTCGAAACAGAAAATCTTCCCTTGGAGCCCTCGTTTCGGAATGGATCAAGTCCTCGAATTTCGCACAGGGCGCGCACTTTGACGAAGGCCGCGAGATCGCATCCACCCGGGCTTTCAGACGGCGCAGCCGCTTGACCTGACCTGCGCCCATATGAACCGCGTGGGTCAGCGCGGGGATGAATTCCTCCCGCCGATGCGTCGCCATCACGATCCTGGTGCCGCTCTCGGCGATTCCCTGAATCCATTCCAACAGACGCCCCCGGGTTCTAAGATCGAGTCCGTCGCAGACCTCGTCCAAAAGCAGCAATGCGGGCGTCCCCACCAAAGCCCGGGCCACCAGCACGCGCCTCAACTCGCCTTGGGACAACGTCTGCACGTTCCGCCCGATCAGGTGGGAGATCTCCAGCCGCTCACCAAGCTGCCGCGCTCCCATCTCCTGCTTCCTCGAAACGGGTTCATACAAATAGTCCGTGTTTCGGTATCCGGTCAGAATCACATCGAAGGCTGTGCGATCCCATTCCAACGAGAGATACCGCTCCTGCATCTCCGGCGACACAAAGGCGATCTTGTCCCGGGCAAACACCGGACTGGCCGAAACCCGTGCCCCTATCCGGTAACACCGTTCGCCTCCACCGGGGTCCGGCGCGAGCTCGCCTCGAATCAGCCGCAGAAACGTCGTCTTGCCACAACCGTTCGGGCCCAGCAGAACGTGGTTTTCTCCCTCGCCAAGCTCCCAATCCAAAGCGCTCAACACTCGCCGCCCGTCCAGAGAGACGTTCACTCCGCGAAATGAAACCAACGCCTCCATCTTGATCAGAATTCGGAGACTTCAAACTCCGACTCGAACCAGATGCCGTTGAATTCGAACTGGATGATCGGCGGATCAAAACGACCCAGGTACCAGGTCACGTCGTTTCGCGGCTGGAGCTCCCGCAACACCTCCTCGGTCATTTCCTCGTCCAAGGACAAGAATCGATACCGGTTCTGCCGCAAACCGTCCTTCTTCATCCGGCGTTTCAGATCCTCCGTCTCGGCGCGGAGCGAACGGACAATCCACACCTCGCCGTTATGCACCTTGACCGCGAGTTTGTTCAGTTTCTTGGTGTCGCATTCCCCGCATTCAGCCCAGAACGCCGGCTCCATTTGATAGTCCAGCTGCACCAGGTCGGGAACAAAGGGGATGTAATCATCATGCAAAGCCGTCTGCATCTGGATCCGTTCGCGGAACAGGATCAGGTACCCGAACAGGCGTTGCAGGACCACCCGCTCGTCCTCGTCCAGGGACTGCACGACGATGATCTTGGTAGGCAGCTCGCGCTGACGTTCCTCACTACGTAGATTGAAGACGTACTTGATGACCATGGCCGCCCCCCCGGGCTCACGGGCCGACGTAAACGGGCATCTCCTTCGTCACCAACTTGAGTAGATGCGAGGCATCCCAGTTCGCGAGACGGAAACAGCCGTGTGATTCCGTCCGCCCGATTTTTTCAGGTACCGGCGTGCCATGAATTCCATACCCCGGCTTGTCGAGACCGATCCAAGCGGTCCCGACGGGATTATTCGGGCCCGGAGGAATGGTCAACTTCGTTCCCAAACGTCTGGCCTCCTCAGATTCCGGGAAATTCTCGGGATCAAAGGTATAGTTGGGATCGACCGCGAAATTCGCCACCCTCAGTTCGCCCACCGGCCGCTTCTCGACCTTTGCTGCAATGCTGCAGGGGAAGTGGGCCAACAGGTTCGATCGCGCGCCAAAAGCCTGCAAGGTCCGATTCGTCAGGCTGATTCGCAGGAATGCCGCCTTCTCCTCGGGCTCGGGATATTGAATCAGCGGCACCTTCACCCGGTCGCCGACCCGGACCTTGCGCCAGTCCATTTTGGGGTTTAGCTGCTCGATAAATCGGGGATACGCGTGGCTCTTCTCCGCCACCAATTCAAGAACGCTCTCATACCCCAGCAAATCCTGCCCCGACTTCGCCATCCATGTCTTGCCGACCGTCCTCAAATTTGCCACATCATTGGACCCCACCACATAGCTCGTGTAAGGAGGCAGATTCAGAATCAGACGCGACTTGGTTCTCAAGTCCGGCTTTCCGTTTATCTCCAAACCCTCTCGTTCCTGAAACGCCTTGATCGCCGCAGTGGTCTGTGGTCCCGACAGACCGTCAAGAATCCCCGGCGAAATCGCCATTCTGGAAAGCGCGATCTGCACATCGAAGGTCGACCACGCGGAGCGGGGCTTAAACACATCGTCCGCCAAAGAATTCACGTTTTCCGCCGCCTTCGTCACGGTGGAGGGCTGGGATGGAATCGGCACAGGCTTCGCGGAGACGTTTGTATCCGTTGCCGCCACAGGCGGAGGCAACGGGGCGGGCGCAAGATTCCGCAGCGGCGGAGGCGGTTCCGGCAGGGTTCCAAAATCGAGGCTCGAAATCGGCTTCGGGGGCGGGTTCACCTTGGCTGGTTTCGCGGATTCCGTCACCCCCGCGTCCCGTTTGACAAAGCGCTGCAAAGGAGCGGGCAACGCGATACGGCCCGTCTTCCCCGCCCACCAACTCGCGCCGATCAACAGGACAAGAAGAAGCAACAAAGCTCTCCACGAGCCCCGCTTCTTGGGTGCGGAAGCAGTTTGCGGCTTGTATCGCGTGTATATTCTTTGTTTTCGCTTGGCCATTACGGCGGAAGTGGGGATTCAATTGAAATACGGCCCCCGGCGCAATGTGTTTTCGCGGCGGGGCGGGTGCTTGACCTGCCTAGGTGGCCACCTACTATCGCGGCGCGTTTTATGAGAATTTGGCTGATCACATGGTTGCTACTCGGCTCGGGACTCCTCTCCCGTGCGGCGGATTCGCCGCAGCTGCTCAATGGAATCGTGGCCATCGTCAACGACACCGTCATCACGGAGAACGAAGCCCGCGAGTATATCGAACCCGTGATCGACTTCCTCAAGGAACGCCACCGCAACAATTCGGGAGCCTTCCAGGAGGAAGCCATGAAGGCCTACCGCGACGGCTTGAACCAACTCATCGAGCGGCAGCTGATGCTGGACGATTTTAAGAAGGCCGGATTCAACCTGCCCGAGCGCTTCATCGAGGACTTCGTTCAGGAACGCATCCGCGAGCAGTATGGAGACCGCTCGCGCCTCATCAAGACGCTGGAGGAACGCGGACGCTCCTACGCCGAATTCCGACAGGAAATCCGCGACCAATTCATTGTGGAGCAGATGCAAAACTTCCATATCTCCTCCGCGATCATCGTGTCCCCCGCCGACATCGAGAAATACTACCGCGAACACATCAAGGACTACCGCCTGCCGGACCAGATCAAGCTCAGCATGATCGTCCTCAACAAGCAGGAAGGCGCGGACAATTCCGGCATCGAAGCGCTCGCGACCGAAATCCTGAAAAAGATTCGCGGCGGGGCGGACTTTGCCGAGATGGCAAACATCTATTCGGAAGGATCACAGCGAACCGAGGGCGGCGACTGGGGTTGGATCGAGACCAAGGTCCTCCGCGAGGAACTCGCCAAAGCCGCGAGCCTGCTCAAGGCCGAAGAAGTCGGCGAGGTGATCAACACGCCCGACGCCGCCTACATCATGCGCGTCGACAAAATCCGCATCGCCTACGTCCGCCCCCTTCATGAGGTTCGGGCTGAAATCGAAAAAACGCTGAAGGCCGAGGAGCGCAAACGTCTTCAAGACCAATACGTCTCACGGCTTCGCAAGAAGGCTTTCATCCGCTTTTTCTGACCCCGCGCGGCGGCTCCCGATGAGGGCGTTCACAACCATCGCCGCCAACACCTTCCTTGAGCTGGTCCGGCAGCCGGTCTTCCTGTTGCTTAGCACGGCCACAACCTCCTTCATCATCATTCTCGCCGGCATGCCCTACTTCGGGTTCGGTGAGGACGCCAAGCTGGTTCGCGACAGTTCGCTCGCCATCACCCTGTTCGTGGGACTCCTGGCTGCCGTGGTCGCGGCCTCCTCCGCCGTGGCCGGCGAACTCCGGACTGGCACCGCCCTCGCCGTCCTGTCCAAACCCGTCCCCCGCGTCGCTTTCCTGCTGGGAAAATACTGTGGCATCGTCGCCGCCGTCTGGCTGCTGGCCTTCACGAACCTTCTCGCCTCCCTTCTCGCAAGCCGCATGGCCTATGATGCCTACGGCGACGCCGATACGCTCGGCATCGCGGTCTTCTTCGGGGCCATCGCCCTTTCCTTCCTTTTCGGAGCCTTCACAAACTACTTCCACAGGCGAAACCTGTCCGGCGACGCGTTCCTCTCACAGGTCATCCTTGTCACCGGCGTCTTTCTCATCCTCACCTTCGCGGTCGAACTCAAACATCCCGGCCAATCCGCCGCCCAAACCGTCGATTGGCGACTGCTCCCGGCCGGTGCCCTGATTCTCTTCGCACTGCTGCTTCTCAGCGCCATCGCGCTGGCCTGTTCCACGCGATTGGACACCGTGCCCACCCTCATCGTCTGCACGATCATCTTTCTCGCCGGCCTCGTGAGCGACTACGCCTTTGGACGCCCCGCAGAGCAGGGAGCCTGGTGGGCCGCGATCACCCACGCGATTCTGCCCAACTGGCAGCTTTTCTGGATCACCGACGCCATCCAGTCGGACCGCACCCTCGACGGCATCTGGCGCTACGTCGCCAAAACCGCGATCTATCTCTCCGCCCATATTGGCATCGCGCTCGTCGTGGCCTATTCCCTCTTCGAAAACCGCGACCTCGCGGGTGATGCCTAGTCGCCTAAAATTGAACATCCCAAGGCGAAGCCCCTCCAACACCGGATTGCCGAGCTCCATTCCGGGCTCGCGCATCCCTCACAATCCGCCTACTTTGGCCCACTCAGCACCATGATCGATCTGACCGAAAACATCGAAAAACAGCCTGCCTCGACCCCGACGGACAACCGCGAAAACGTCGTTTCCGTTCGTGCTTTGAGCAAAGTCTTCAAAGATTTCTGGGGCCGCCCGAAAGCCAAGGCTGTCAACGACGTCAGCTTCGAGATCAAGAAGGGCGAAGTCTTCGGCCTGCTCGGCCCGAACGGTTCAGGCAAGTCCACCACGATCAAAATGTTGCTGGGCCTGCTCAATCCCACCAAGGGATTCATCGAGATTTTCGGCCACTCCCCGCGCCACGTGAAGACCAAGGAACGCATCGGCTACCTGCCCGAGGAATCCTACCTCTACAAATACCTTGATTCCCGCGAGACGCTCGACTTCTTCGGCAACCTCTTCCAGCTCCACTCGGAGGAGCGCGCGAAACGCGCCGAACAGCTTCTCGAAATGGTCGGCCTCAATCAGGTGCGCAGCCGCACCGTCGGCGAGTTTTCGAAAGGCATGCAGCGTCGTATCGGCCTCGCCCAGGCGCTCATCAACGACCCCGATCTCGTCATTCTGGACGAGCCCACCGCCGGCCTGGATCCCATCGGCTGCCGCGAGGTCAAAGATCTCATCACCGCCCTCGCCAACCGCGGCAAGACGGTCATCATTTCCAGCCACCTGCTCTCCGACGTCGAGGATGTCTGCGACCGCGTCGTCATCTATTACGGCGGCAAGATCCAGGCGATGGGCACGCTCAAGGAACTCCTCACCGAGCGCGAAACCGTCCGTCTCACCCTGCCCACGCTGCCACGCGAAAAAATGGATCAGGTTCTCGCCATGATCCGCAAGGATGTCGCCGAAGACCGCATCCAGATCGACAACCCGACGCAGAACCTCGAAAGCTACTTCCTCGGCGTCGTCAAGCGCGCCCGCGAAAACGAGCAGCAAACCTCCGGCGCAACCTCAGGCAGCACCGTCGCCCACTACCTTCGCGAAGGGGGCGAGGAAAAGGATCAGAAGGCCAAAATCCTCGACCGCCTCGCCGCCGATCTGGCACCGACACCGATCGCCGAGCTGCTGGAAGAGAAACCCGCCACCACCGAACAAAAACAGGACGCCAATCTTGCCAGCCTCGCGGAGGCGGAAGCGCCAAAACCCGTCGCACCCGTCGTCTCCAAAGCCGCCGAACGAAAAGCGTCCGACGAAAAGGCCGACGACAAACTCTCCTCCCTCCTCGGCGGCGACAATTGATCCGCACCCGGGGAACCGCGCGACATTGGGGCATCCGGCGTCATGAAAGGATATGACGCGCTTCCTAAAAGCTGGCAGCCGGTTCTTTCCGTCGCTCGTCTGACGTTTCGGGCGGCGACCCGGTTTCGGGTGGTGCAGTTTCTTGTCCTCCTGCTGCTGGCGTTGGTGGTTTCCCTGCCGCTGGTTCTCAAGCACGACGGCACCGCGCTCGGCCTCGCGCGCATCGTCATCACCTATTCACTCGGTTCGATCATCACGATCCTTGGATTCTCGACCCTGTGGCTCGCGGTGGGCAATCTCGCGCGCGAGGTGGAGGACGGGCAGATGCAGATGCTCGCGGTGAAGCCCTTGGCCCGATGGAAGATCCTGTTTGGCAAATGGCTCGGCATCATGGCGGTCAACACGCTGCTGCTGGCCGTCAGCGCCACGGCCGTGGGATCGCTGCTGAATTATCGCTCCCGACAACTCAACGCCGACGAACGACAGATTCTGACCGAACAGATCCTCACCGCGCGGGCTCCGCATCGCGCTCCGACGCCGGACTTCGACGGCATGGCGCGTGAACAGCTCGAAGCCTCGGTCGCCGAAAACCAGCCGACCGAATTCGATCGACCAAGCGTGCTCGCGAAGATCCGGGCGGATCTGCTCGCCCGCCACGAGGCGGTGCTGCCGCAATACGTCCGACAGTGGAAGATTCCCGGCTCCACGACCGACAGGCCCGCCATGCTGCGCTTGAAGTTTCGCACCGCGCGCGGCGTGCACGAGCCGGTTCGGCTTCCGACCGCTTGGATCTTCGGCGAAATCAATTCATCGAACCACGTCCGCCTCGAGGCTGTGCTGACCACGGACACGTTTCACGAATTGGCCGTTCCGCCCGACCTCGCCGACACGGATGGACTGTTGCCCGTCCACTTTGTCAATCTGACCGGCGAGACCGTCGTCTTTGACCTCGCCGACGGCCCCGAGCTGCTCGTCCCGGAGGCGGGCTTCCCCATCAACCTGCTGCGGGCGTTCGCCATCTTGTATTGCTGGCTCGGACTCGCCGCCGCGCTCGGACTCGCCGCCGCCTGCCGGCTCAACTTCAACGTCGCCGCCTTCTTCGCCGTCAGCGTCCTGCTCATCGGAACCTTCGACGGCACCATCGCGGACGTCTCCGAGCGCGGCTCCGTCTGGAACATCCCCGAACCGGAACTCGTCACCACGGCGCACCGGGTGACGGACTGGCTGTTGGTGCCGATGATCCGGTTGCTCGACTTTCTGCTCGGCGCCATCACCAACTACTCGCCCATCGAATCCCTGAGCCTCGGTCGCAGCGTTTCCTGGACACAGGTGGCCGCGGCGTTTGGGCAATGCTGGCTCGGCTTCGGCGGACTGCTCGCCATCGTGGCCATCACCGCGTTCAGCCGGCGCGAACTCGCCAACCCCGACTCATGAGGCGCGCGATTTTCAAACCCGTTCTGCTCGGCGCGTTGGTGATCGCGTTGCTGGTGGTCGGCTCGGTCACACAACGTTCGCTCAACAAGGACCGCGCACGACTTCAGTTGACGGCACAGCTTCCCCTGGACAACGCCCCGCCCGCCCTCGCCTTCACCACCGTGGCGTTGGGTGGATTTCGCGGTCTGATCGCGAACGCGCTCTGGCTGCGCGCCAGCGAACTGCAGGAGCAGGAAAAGTTTTTCGAACTCATCCAGCTCGCCGACTGGATCACCAAACTCCAGCCCCGCTTCCCCACCGTCTGGTCCTTCCTTTCCTGGAACCTCGCCTACAACGTCTCGGTGAAATTCCCCGACGACGCCTCCCGTTGGAAATGGGTGCGCGAAGGCATGGTGCTGCTGCGAGACGAGGGTCTCCGATACAATCCCGGCGAGGCCGATCTCTATCACCGGCTCGCCTATCTCTTCCAACACAAGCTGGCCGATGATCAGGACAACGCCCACCAATTCTACAAGGCCGCCTGGAAAGCCGAGATGGAGCAGCTGCTCGGTCGCGATCATCCCGACTGGAAAGCGCTGATCAATCCAGCCACGGAAGAAGAGAGAATCCGCTCGCGCCGCGTCCGGGAAGAATATCGGATGGACCCCGAATTCATGCGCGAGATCGATCGCCGATACGGTCCGCTCGAATGGCGCCTGCCGGAATCCCACGCGGTTTACTGGGCGGCCTACGGTCTCGAGCACACGCGCACCAAACGCCCGATCGACCTTCGCCGCGTCGTCTATCAAAGCCTGCAGACGGCGGTTCATCGCGGCCGCCTGATCGATTACCCGGAAGACGGGGGCTTCGAGCTTGCCCCGAATCCGGCGCTGATCAGCGCCGCCCACGAAGCCTATCTGGAAATGAAGGGCAAGGATCCCGATCTGAAGAGCAACATCGGCGACGCCCACAAAAACTTTCTTCTCTACGCGGTAACCCTGCTGGACGGCGAGGCCCGAAAGGTCGAGGCGGCCAGATGGTTTCAATACCTGAAGGAGCAATATCCAGAAGCTGTCGCGGAATACGCGGACTATCGCGATTTCATTCAACGCCGCGTCGTCGAGGACGCCTTGCAAGGCGGACCGGACAAGATTCGCCGCGTCCTTCGCGCGCTCATGACAAGCCACTTCCGCTACCTCGCCCTCGGTCAGGGAGATCTCGCGACCCTGATGCTCGAAAAATCACGGCACGTTCGCGAAGCCTACGAAAGACGATTCCGTCAGGCGGATCAGGAGCGCGTCCAGATTCCTTCGCAGAAAAAACTTCGCGAGGAGGTGCTGAAGGAAAAACTGTCCAATCGACCGCCGCTCGGCTTTTCGGACCCGATGGCACTCCGGCTTTGCACGATCTTGCAAATTCCGTTTCCCGCCTCGGAACGGGCCTCGTCCACGACGCCCCGTTTGAATCCCGGCACAAACTCCTTCGCCGCTCCGACACGCGAGGCAAACGAGGCCTTTCTTAAAACAAACGCCCGTCAGCCCGACATCGAGGGAACCGAGCTGGGACTGCAATGGAAGATCTTGAAACACGGCACAGGAAAACTTCCGCGCCCGGACAGCATCGTCCGCGTTCACTACACCGGCCGCCTGATCAACGGTTCGGTTTTCGACACCACGCGCGACTCCGGAAAGCCCGCCGAGTTCAAACTCGATTCCGTCGTCAAAGGCTGGCGTGAAGGACTTCTGCAAATGAGGGAGGGCGGACATCGCCTGCTCTTCATCCCGGCCCGGCTCGCCTACGGGGATCAGGCGCACGGCGCGATCCCTCCCCACAGCACGCTGATCTTCGACATCGAACTCCTGGAGGTGACAAATGGAAACTGAACCGAATCGTCTGATCACGGAAGCCGAGAAGGTTGTGACTCAAACCTTGGCGCAGCTCCCGGACGAACTGCTAGAAACCGCGCTCGCGGTTTCGGTCTCATACGAGGGGCAACCCGATGCCGCGTTGATCGCCGAAGGCATCGACCCGGGCACGCTCGGTCTCTTCACAGGCCCGGATCGAGCGGAGCATGAAGGCGCGCTGGATCCCTTTCCTCCCCAAATCACGATCTTCGTTGAAAACCTTTACCTCTTCGCCGGCTACGACGAGGAAATCTACCGGGACGAGGTTCGCACAACCTACCTCCACGAGTTGGGCCACTACCTTGGCCTCGATGAAGAAGATCTGACCGCGCGTGGTCTGGAGTGACCCGTCCCTTCCCGATCAGGCGAACTGCTTCTTCACCCAGGCGGTCACCGCATCCACCATCGGCTGGCAATGTTCGCCGGCGAACACGTGATTTGACCCCGCGAGTTCGATGAATTCGGCATTGCTGCCCGCCTTGGCAAGAATGTCCCTCGTGTCCTGAATGAGCACAACGTCGTCCTCCGTGCCATGAATCAGCAGCCAAGGCACCGCGATCTTCGATCCCCGTTCCACAACGGTGTCGATACCACGCAGATCCGCCATGTAAGCGGACGAAAGCGGACAGTCCTCGTCATCCCACATCAATCCTTTGTCCGGCTCCACATCGCCGAACTCCGTCTCGGCAAATTTCTTCGTGCTCACCATGCCCGCCAAAGAAACAAGCTGGCGAATACGCGGGTCCTCGCTTGCGCGAATCACACCGACCGCGCCGCCCATGCTGTGCCCGACAAAGCAGACTTCACGATCCCCCAAGGCATCGATCACCGCACCCAGATCGCCCACCTCTTTCGTGATCGTGCAATCGGTGAACCTGCCTTCGGAATCACCATTTCCCGCAAAAGAGAAACGCAGCGCGTTGATGCCGGCGGCCGCCAGTCCTTCCGCCAGTGCCACCACGAAGGGACGATCCTTGTTGCCCGTCACCCCGTGCCCGATGACAACAACCTTCTTCGAAGCCCCGTTTCCCTCGTGGTAGGTGAAATCAATCTTTTCACCCTGCTCGTTGCGAATTTCGGAAATCATGGCGGCTCTTGTATCGACAGCCTCCGGCACCGGCCAGCAAAATCCCGGCATGACAGAGACTCCCGCCGTCACGCCCGCCGAAACAACCCTGCCCCGGGCGCATTGGCGAATGTCCGCGCCGGCGGAGAATCATCTGCGCATTCAAACCGCGACCAAGGCGACGCATCATCGCAACCATTCCTGGGCCATCGAATTCATCGCTCAAACAGCTGAACCGCCTCAACCGGTCATTCGCTCCGAAAATCTGTCCGTCGAAACACCCGCCGCCGCCTGCAATCTCGATCCCAAAGCCGCCCGGTTGCAGCTGCGGTATCATGCGAGGCATCCGCCGCTGGCGATCGAATCAATCCGAACCGGCCCAAAAACATCCGTGTTCGAGATTCCCCTCGGCAAGGAGGACACGGTCTACGGTCTCGGGCAGGGCACGGGGACGCTGAACCGCCGCGGGCAGAAGAAGGAGCTTTGGAACATCGACGTGCTCGGACACGCGTCCTGCATCCATCCCAACCTGCGGAGGCTCTACCAGTCGATTCCGTTCGTGATCATCCTGCGGGACGGATTCGCGACCGGTCTGTTTGTCGATGATCCGGGCCGCCAGATCTGGGATCTTTCCGAAGACCGCGTGCGCGTCGAATCCCACTTCAAGGCCTTGGATCTGCATCTTTTCACGGGCCCGACCGTTCCTTCCGTCCTGGCGCAATGGACATTCGCGACCGGCCGCATGCCGATGCCGCCGCGATGGGCCTTGGGCTATCATCAATCTCGCTACAGCTACGGAAGCCGGGAAGAACTGGAGAAGATCGCATCCGAGTTTCGGCAGCGAAAAATCCCGTGCGACGGACTGCACCTCGATATCGGTCACATGGACGGCTACAGAGTGTTCACATTCGGCAAAGCCTTTCCAAAGCCGAAGGAGATGCTCGCCGGACTCGCGGCCGACGGCTTCAAGGTGTCCGCCATTGTTGATCCCGGAGTAAAGGACGAGCCAAAGTTCCCCGTCCGCCAGCGGGGCCTCGCCGCGAACGCGTTCGTCAAATCCCGCTCGGGCGGAAACCAACGAGGCAAGGTTTGGGCGGATCGCTCGCTGTTTCCTGACTTCTTCTCAGCAACAGCGCGGGCGTGGTGGGGCAGCGAGCAGGCCCGATTTCAAAAGCTGGGTCTGGCCGGTTTTTGGAATGACATGAACGAGCCCGCGATCTTCGACGGTCCCGGCAAGACGCTGCCCGAGGATTCCGTGCATCAAACCGACAACGGGCGCCACCGTCATTGCGAACTTCACAATGCCTACGGCACCCAGATGGCCGCCGCGTCGCGGGCGGGGGCCTTGCTGCACGATCCCGATGCCCGACCGTTCATTCTTTCGCGCGGAGGCTGGGCAGGCATCCAACGTCATTCCGCCGTGTGGACCGGTGACAACAGCTCGTGCTGGGAACACCTTGCCGAATCAATCCCGATGTTGCTCAACCTCGGGCTCAGCGGCGTTCCTTTTTGCGGAGCCGACGTCGGCGGATTCCTCGACGATTGCACCGGCGAGCTGTTGGTGCGATGGACGCAGCTCGGCGCCTTCACACCCTTCTTCCGGAATCATTGCAACAACGATTCACGCCGACAGGAACCCTGGACTTTCAGCCCGGAGGTCGAATCGATCTGCGGGGCGTTCATTTCCCTCCGCTACCAGTTGATGCCCTATCTTTATGCCCAATTCGCCCGGGCAAAGCGGGACGGCACACCGATCATGCGTCCCCTGCTCTGGCAATGGCCGACGGATCCGATCGCCGCCCGCTGCTCAGATCAGTTTCTGCTCGGCCCCGACCTGATGATCGCACCGATCTTACAAGCGGATGCCGCCGCGCGCTGTGTCTACCTGCCCGCCGGCACCTGGCATTCCTTCCTCACCGGCGAAACCTTCGAAGGAGGACAACACATCGCCCAGCCGGTTTCCCTGGCAGGCATTCCGATCTACGTCCGGGGCGGCGGACTCATCCCGATGGTACCGCCGCGCCAGTTCATCGATCACCGGGAGTCGGATGAGGAGATCCTGCTGCACGTCTACCTGGGCGGGCGGGGACACTTGGACTGGCACGAAGACGACGGGTGGTCGACCCGATCAAAACGTAAGCACACCCATTCGCGGATCATCGAGCTGACCGACCTGGGAGATCGAGGGTTCCTGCGCTTCGGTTCATCCGAGGGCGGTCGAAAAAGCTCGGTCAAACTCTGGCACATCGCGCTTCACTGCATGGACGAGGCGTTTTCATTTACCGCCAACGGCAACGAATTCGAGCCCCAGTTCGACGAGGAGGACGGCAGTGTCCGCTTCGCTTTGGAGAATCACGGTGAAGAGTTCGAAATCCGCTGGGAATGAATTTAGCTATTCACGACCGGAGCCGATTTCTATCTTCACCCCATGGATGAGCTTTTGAAACTACTGCGACGGGATTCCTCGCTGACTCCCGACCAGATCGCGCCGATGCTCGGCATGTCGGAGAGCGACGTCACCTCCAAGATTCGGACATTGGAGGAGAACCATACGATCCTCGCCTATCACGCCGTGTTGAATGAGGAAAAGCTGGACGTGGACGAGGTGCGCGCGGTGATCGAGGTGAAAATCACACCCGAACGCAGCGGCGGCTTCGACCGCATCGCGGAGCGGATCGCCCGCTACAGCGAGGTCAGCGCGTGCTATCTGATGTCCGGCGGTTACGACCTCATGGTCGTCGTCGAGGGCGACAATCTGAAGAAGGTCGCGGGTTTCGTGTCGGAGAAGCTCGCCACCATTCAAGGCGTCCTCTCAACGGCAACCCATTTCATGCTGAAGACCTACAAGCAGCAGGGTGTGCTCATGCACGGGGAGAAAAACGAGGAACGCCTCGCCGTCAGTCCTTGATCCATTCGGCGATCGCGTCGATCACATCCCCGGCCACGTGCCCCGCCGTCTCATACTCGAACGGCGTGCTCCGTCCCGTGCCAGAAATCATAAGGTGATTCAACGCGGGAAAGCTCCTGGCTGTAACGTTGGGCCGGCCGGCCAGCCCGGCCTTCCACAGCTCGAAGTCTTTCATCGGGACCTGATAATCGCGCTCACCGTGCAGAATCAGGATCGGTCCCGAAAAGGCCTCGAGCGTCTTGACCGGATCGTAATCGCGCAGATCAAACCAATAGGACATCGGTGCCCCGAGAACGACCTCCCGGCTCTTCTCGTCCGCCGGCGACAATTCACGCACCCGGTCCGCCGCCAGCCTGAGTCCCTTCAAGCCCTCCTTGTCCCCGCCTTCCGACGAGAGATACTCGGTCTGATCCACGATCAGCTCCGGCAACGAGCGGACGTTTCCCGCCAATAGAATCAGCCCGGCGAGCCGTTTCGCACGAACCGCAATGCGCGGCCCAAGATGAGCGCCCAAACTGTGCCCCAACACGTGGACGCGTGATCGATCGACCTCGGCGCGACCTCCCAGAAACTCCGCCGCCAGCACGGCATCATCCACGGTTTCCTCCCTCACCGTCAGAGTTCGAAGCTGCGACATTTTGGCCTGATGGGCCTTGGTGCGTTTTTCATACCGAAACACCGCGATCCCGCGTCCCGCCAATCCCCAGGCCAGATCGCGAAATGGCTTGTTCGCACCCACCGTCTCGTCGCGATCGTTCGGCCCCGATCCGTGGACCAGCACAAGGCTTGGCACATTGGTGACACCTTTCGGCAAAGTCAGCGTCCCATCCAACTCCCAACCCGGCTTGCCAAAGCGGACTTCCTGCTCATGGAACCGGGTCGCGTCGACATAGTCCGCCGGCTTCGCCTCTTCATGCCACGGCTGGAAGAACAAGCCCGTCACCTTGTCACCGGAATCAAAGACCACCTTGGCCTTCATGCCGCCTCGCTCGAATCCGAGCCCGATCCAGACAATCTCGTAGCCCGCCTGCCGGGCCTGACTCGTCCACAGTCTGTTTGTGAACGAACCCGCCTGCGCGACAAGTCCCTCCCAAACCTGCTTCAATCGCCCCTCGGATAACGACATCCTCATGATCAGGTTGAAGTCCTTGCGCGCGTCGGAAGCATTCCCGGCGGCCATCGCGTCCACCAACGCCGACGCCCGCCGTTCCCGCTCCCGGGCGTCCCCACTCCCGGGATCACTCTTGCAACCACCGGCCGCGAACAATGCCAGGAGCAAAGCGAGGCCAATTCCATTTCGGTTTCTCATGGTTTTTCCAAGCTTCCAAACAAGTTTTCCACCGCGCCGATCGTCTTTCTTCGTTGCGCCCTGGCAATGATCGGCAAAAGCACAAGCCAAACCAACAGATTGACCGCAAGAGCTCCCGTCACGCCCGCGAAATAGTGCCAGATCCAACCGTTCGGAAACGATCGGGCCGGAACGAGAATCGGAAGGACCGAAAACACGATCACGAGCGACGCGAACACCCAGGCAAGCACCCGAACGAACAATCGGGTAACCTCCCCCATTCGCGCGGCCATGTACAGCCCGTCGCTCTCCACGCGAATCTCGGCGCTCGTGATGTTGAGCAAGGGGTTCCATCTCGTTGAATTCATCCCCGGGCCGACGACGCGCAACAGGTGGTCGTTTTGATCTTCAATTCGAAAATTCATTCCGACAAGTCGTTCGGCCAACATCCTCAACGCCCGCTTGGGCGACCCGCATAAAAAGGTGTTCTCGTAATCCATACGCTCAATCCTCCTCCGTGTTCTCGCGTTTGCGTTTCGCGACGGCCCGCTTCAGAATGAACTCAATCTGCCCGTTCACGCTCCGCAGCTCGTCCTCGGCCCAGCGTTCGAGCTCTTTCCACAGCTTTGGATCCATCCGCAGCAGAAAGGATTTCTTTCCCGGCGAAGCCATCTCAATGATGAAGCGTCCCTGTATTGATCACCGGAGTCACCTCACTGTCCCCACACAACACCACCAGCAGATTGCTGACCATCGCGGCTTTTCGATCCTCGTCGAACTCGACAACCTTTTTGGCGTCCAGTTCCTTCAACGCCTGCTCCACCATTGAAACGGCACCGTGCACGATTTTGGAACGGGCCGCGATGATCGCCTCCGCCTGCTGGCGCCGCAACATCGCCTGGGCAATCTCAGGCGCGTAAGCCAGGTGCATCAGACGAGCCTCATCGACCAACACGCCTGCCCTTCCCAGCCGCACCTGCAATTCCTCCTTCAACGCCAGCATCACCTCCTCGCCCCCACCACGAAGCGTAAGTTCATTCTCCTCCCCGTGATCATAGGCATAGCTGCTCGCAAGATGCCGGATGGCCGATTCACTCTGAATGCGGACGTAGCTCTGGTAGTCATCGACGTCGAACATGGCCTGCGCGAGATCCTTCACGCGCCACACCACGACGGCCGCGATCTCGATCGGATTTCCCTGACGATCGTTCACCTTGATCACGTCGCTCTGGAAGTTCCGCGTTCGCATGGAAACTTTCGTGTGCAATTTTGCATAGAACGGATTGGCCCAATGAAATCCGCTCCCGAACACGGTCCCCTTGTAGGAACCAAACAACACCTGCACCCGTCCCTCGTTGGGCTGCAGCGTGAAGTGTCCGACCAGCATGACGATTCCGGAGGCGAGACCGAACAGACCCGCGAAAAGCAAAAACACGCCAAACCCTTTTGATCCACCGCGCTCAGCTAGCACGGTAATCCCGCCGATCATGGTCGCGACGCTGCCGAGAAGGAACAGGATGTTGACCGGCAACATCAACCATCCGCTGGCGGCACCGATGATTCGATCATGATGTGAGGTATCGTTCTTATCACTCATCTGGGGTGTTGTTTTCATTATGCAATCAAAGTGATATCACCTTATTACAAAACCCGCAAGTGAACAATTTGCTGGATTTCTCCCTGATGCGTGAGGCGCCTACTTTTTCGACGGGGCCAATGCCCTGTTTGGTTGGATTTCCGTTTTCGGCTGGTTATTCCTGCCGACGTCGAATTTCTTTTCTTCCTCGAGGTTGTCGACCACTTCTGCCCGAAGTTCCTTACGCCAGTCTTCCGGCAGGCCGAGCGCAATGCGAAGACGCTCGGCCATCAAGTCGTTGAACATTCCCTGACCGCTGAGGCAGTTCACCAGAACGGCGGTACGAATCTGTTCGTAGCTGGAAAGTCCCTGAACGGTCTTCATGTAATCGGACAGCAGTCGCTTGTGATAGGCGTCGTAGGCTTTCTTCGCGAACTTGGCGTGCCCTTGCGCCCGTTCCCCGTCACCGAGCGCCAAGTAGTAGAACGACTTGCCGAGATACGCCTCGACGATGGCCTTATTCTTATAGGGTGTGGCGGAGTTGACCTGCTTCTGGATCCGAAGCAGCACAAAGTCTTCCAACGGCATGTCCCTCACCCAGGTATGCCCCTCAGGAAAATGGGTCCGCAAATACTCGTACCACATCTTGGCGTCCTCGACGCGGTTGTGAAGGTATAGGAAGTAGACCGCGTCGTGCAGAAAGAATTCCTGTCCTCTCCCCACGTAATCGTCCTTTTCCGGAACCAGCTTCTTGATCTTCTCGTAGGTCATGTTGACCTTTTCAATGATCTTGATGTTCGGACTGAACTCCACCTGCCCCGTGTGCGGATTTGCGTCAACCGTGCCCCGCTGGAAGGCTGAAAGCATGGACTGCCACAGAATCCGGTAGATCACGATCGGATCGCCCGTCTTGGCCCGCTTCATCCCCACAACTGACCAGTAAATCGCATGGGTCTCAGGTAGGCGCCAATCAAGTGGTCCAAACTCGTTGTCCGTCTCCCGAACAATCTCAACCTCCATCTTGAACGAGTTGGTCAACAAAGAGGCCATCCTGCGATCCTGATCCGTCTTCGGATTCAGGAATCGCTCATAATCGGGCCGCCCGTCAGGAAACACCTCGTTCATCCAGCCAAAGAAAACGCGCTTGTAGGCGAAGTGTGTCCGATCCCCAAATCGGCCGATCTTGTCGAAGAACAGCCAGCCCAGCTCGCGGTACATCTCGGTGTCCGTCGGATTGTATCGAAGCCCGTCGTCCCGGAGCATCTTGATCCCGCTCCAAACCCATCGCCAACGATCCGCCGGGTCATCAAATGTCCGAGAGATATTGTAGGACATGTTCCAAGCCTGGAAGCGCCAGACAGGGGTGAATGTCGGCTGAAGCTTCGTGATCCAATCGCCAAGCGTCAGCGTTTCGAAATACTTTCCTTCCTGCTGAAGCTGGTTCGATCGCAGAAACAGAAAGTTCACGATCAGTCCGCGAAACCCGCCCAAGGCGACCGTTGAGAAGGCAAGGACAGGCGGCGCGTTTTCCAATGGCTCCAACCGGGTCAGGCCAAGCGTTTCGCGTTGGTTGTTCAACCCTTGCTGGTTCCAGGAATTGACCGTCAAGGCAAGCACCGCCAAGACCATCAGGATCTTCTTGTAATGGCGTCCTGTCATGACCCCCCTCCCTGCAGGCCCGCCAATTCCCGCCGATTAAAAAGATAGATTCCGCTCACCGCCATCAGTCCGCCCAGCAGAAAGACCTGTTTCAGAAAAGCCCCTCCAACCGTGCCCCAGGAAACACTTCTGCCCACACTCAAGTCCGAGATGGGGGACGCCCCTTGGGCGAGACTCACGATTTTGTGAAGCCCCTTGAAGATTGGCAGGATATAGGGGTCGATGACCGCCGTGGTCCGTTTGCCGGTTTCGTCATCAATGTCCCCGATCGTCCTCTGTTCGACAATCGTCGTAAGCAGGCCTCCCGACATGAAGACGATGAGAATTGTGATCGTGAGGAAGGAGGCGACGGGCAGGGTCAAAAAGGCCGAGGCCGCCAACCCCACAGCCGCAACAGTCGCGAGCCAGAACAGAATCACAAGCAGGCCGCGCAAATAGTTCACCTCGAACGACCCCTGCGGATAGAGAACCTCCAACTGATCGGTCAACGGAAACCGCAGCGTTCCCCGGCTGTAATTCCAAGCCTCGAGGCGCAACACGCCGTCCTTGGTAATCGCCTTTCCCGGAATCTCGATCTCGCGATAGGCGTTATGAATCATCTCCACCTCACGGGCATAGTAGCCTCCACCCCCGTCCGCATCCCCAGCGACCCACCGGACCGTGTAGACCTGATTGTCGGGATCATAGAGGGCGGCCTGCATCTTGACCCGGATGAACAACGCCTTGTCCTGGAGGTATTCGGTCCGGTCTCCGAATTTCAATTCCCAGCGCCGTCGCGTGCCGACGGGAGTCACCTCGTCACGCGTCTTGACCATCTCCTTGATTTGCTCGCGCAACACGGTGGGGTCCACCTCGTCCGCGCGCTCAGAGTTCATGCGCTCCTGAAATATTCTTTCGATCGCCTCAGTTCGATCAACCTTCTCCTCGCTGACAGACCCGCGGGCGACCATCAACTTTTTCGCAAGCAAATCGCGTTCCTCCGGGCTCAACCCGCGCGCCCCCCAAAGGAGAAGCCCGTAAATCATGACACCCACAACCAGAACAAAAATGCCATTGATCAAGACAAGACCGAGCCACTTGCCAAGCCAGATCTGCCAGCGAGCAATGGGCTTGGTCGTGAGCACCTGCATCTGACAACCCGACACCTCGCTCGCAATCGCGCCACAGGCCATCCAGATTGTAACCCCGACCAACAGACTGGTGAGCATCACCAGCGTGTAGGTGACCATCACCTGCGTGAACATGGCCGCAGTGCCATTGTGCCGGATCAACACCGGCAGCACCACCACCCCCAACACCAGCAACCCCAGGAACACCGCTACAAAACGCGACCTTACCGCCGCCTTAACGGTGAGTCTGGCAATGGCCCAAATCTGCTTCATCACGTTCAGGCCGCCTGTGGCGCAGGCGCAGCGGAGGCGATCAATTCAGGCTCGCGAGAGGGCATTTGGAAGGGTTCCAGCTCCTCACCCTGCCGAACCAGTCGGGCACTGTTGAAAATCACCAAAATTGATCCCGCGTTGTGCATGATCGCGGCGACGATCGGGTTGAGATAACCGAAGGCGGCCAACGTCAATCCGCCGATGATGAACATCACACCCAACATGAAATTCTGGTTGATCACCAATCGGGTCGCCCGGGACAGGCGCACCAAGAACGGCAACCGCCGAAGATCGCTGTTCATCAGCGCGATCGTCGCGCTGTGAATGGCCACCTCACTGCCGGCCGCCCCCATGGCGATGCCGATATCTCCCGAGGCCAGCGCGGGAGCGTCGTTCACGCCGTCTCCCACCACTGCGACCTTCCAGCCGTGCGCCTTCAGCTTCTTGACATACTCGACCTTGTTCTGCGGCAGGCACTCGGCAACAACCTCCTCGCACTCGATCTCAGCCGAAACCCGCATGGCCACAGGTTCACGGTCACCGGTCACCATCGCGACACGTTTCACACCGGCGGACTTCAGATCCGCAAGAGCTTCGGCGGCCTCCGGCCGGATCTGGTCCCGTAGACCGACCCAACCGACGCACAGTCCGTCCCTTGCGATGTAAACAATGCTGAATCCTTCTTCTTCGTTGAGATCAACCTTCTTGATCGATTCCTCGGGAACGCCGTTGTCCGTCAGCCACTTGCGGCGGCCGGCGAGAACAGTAGAGCCGTCGATCAGGGTCGTAATTCCTCGACCGGCGGTTTCCTTGAATTCACCGGTCGAATAAAGTTCCACCCCGGCCTCGGCGGCCAGTCCCGTCATGGCCTTGGCCACGGGGTGATTGCTGTGCTGCTCGGCAGATGCCGCCAACCGCAACAATTCAGCAGGCTTGGTTCCCTCAACCGGTGACAAGCGGGCAACGGCAAGATTGCCGGAAGTGAGCGTGCCGGTCTTGTCGAAGACGAAGGCATTGATATTCGCCGCCGCCTCGATATCGCCGATGTTCTTGATCAGCACGCCAAGGCGAGCCGCCGCAGAGAGCGCGGCGACCATCGCTGAAGGCGTGGCCAGAATGAACGCGCAAGGACAGGATACCACCAGCACCGAAATGACTCGGTTCAAATCGTGGGTAAAGACCCAGATCAACGCGGACATGGTCAGCACCAACGGTGTGTAGTAACCCATGTACTGGTCCATCAGACGCATGATCGGCAGCTTCGACTGCTCCGCCGAGAGGATCAGCTCGCGCACCCGCCCCAAGGTCGTGTCCGTTCCCGCACGCGAAACCTTGATATCCAGCACGCCCGTGAGGTTGATCGTTCCGGCGAACACATCGTCACCCTTCTTCTTGTCGACCGGCAACGACTCACCCGTGATGTTCGCCTGATTGATCGAACCGTCTCCATCGATGATCACACCGTCGGCCGCAATATTGTCTCCCGGACGCACGCGGATGGTGTCCCCCACACGCAGCTCCTTGGCGGAAGTTTCCTCTTCCTTTCCGTCAACGATACGGCGGGCTTTGGTGGGGGTGAGCTTGATCAGCGATTCAATGGACGCCCGCGCACCCGCCGCCGTACGGCTCTCAATGATTTCGCCGATGAGCATGAAGAACGAAACAACGCCCGCCGTGCGATAGTCGCCGGTCGCGAGGGACGCCAAAATCGCGAGACTGACCAGCTCGTTGATCCCGTATTGGCCCCGCCGAAGATCCTTGATCGAATTCCAAAGGATCGGCGCGCTAAGAATCGCGGCCCCGATAAAAGCGCTGACACCGGCGATGGCGGCGCTGTTCGAGAAGATAAACTCGACGAGATACGCGTTCAGCACGAACACCAATCCGACAAAGGTCATCCCGAGCTGCGTTGTGGACTGCTCCGCTGTCGGATCGTAGTTCTCGTCCTGCTGACTGATTAGAGCGGTAACCTGCATAAGCCTGAATTATTTCTCGCGATCGGTGGCCTTCATTGGCTCGCGGCTCAACTGGATTCGCAATTCGCGCGAGGTTCCGTCGGCCCGGGTTGGAACAAAAAACTTGTCGTTTGCGTTCGTGAGCACGATGCGCAGCGAGTCGGCGGCCACACGTCGGACAAAAAGATCCGGGTCCTTCCGAAAATAAGGAAGTTGTGCCTCGAACGATCGCGCTTCGGCCTCAATTGATGTGACGAGTTGATTGCTCCGAATCATGCCGCTCGCAATCACACTCTTGGCTTCACCACTCGCGAGCTGAATGCTTTCCCGCGCGCCGGCCTGGGCCTTGAGGATCTGCTCACTCCGCATCTGCTCCGCTGATATCACCTGGTCAAATGAGTCCTTCACCTTCAATGGCGGACTGGTCTGGACGTCAATGGGCTCGAGCCGAACCCCCATGGGAAGAAGCGCCATCGCCGAGTTGATATGCCCGATGACCGACTCACGAAACGCGATCTTGTCCTTGTAAAGCGCCGCCTCGGCGGTGAACTCGGCAGCCGCGCGCAGCAACGCGTGATTCAGGATGTTTCGCAACACGTCCGTCGCGTTGGCGTAGTAGAACACGTGGCGAACCGGATCGATCACCCGGTATTTCAAGGTGGCCCGCGCGTGGATCACATTTCCGTCCGCCGTGAGCAGATAGCCGTCCCGTTCCGGCGACAGACCATTGCCTGGATTCGGAAGATTCCCGGAAGCGATGTCCTCGGGTGACTCATAATACCACCCGATGTCCGATTTGACGGTGTGACTTTTCCCGACCGGGATCCGCACCACTTCATCGACGGGATAAGGAAACGAAAAGTGCAGACCGGGCTTCAGTATACGGCTTTCGCCGACACCCACAGGCTTGCCAAAACGCAGCAACACGGCGACCTCGTTCGGCTCGACCGTAAACACGCCTGAGAAGACGAAGAACACGATCACGGCCAACATGATCAGCTTCAGCACGCCGAAGACGCTTTTCAACGCCTCGGAAAGAGCCAGCGAGCCCGTATCCTCGTGAAGCTCTATCTTGCGGCCCGGCGGCGGGGTGAACGGTGCCGGTTCGCGGGGTGGTTTGATTTCAAGATCACTCATCGCTCGGAATTACGGCCGAACCTTCGCGGCGGTATCGATTTCACGAAGACGGTTGAACGGGGGGGTCTTGGTGTCGAGAATGAGTGTTGTTCGCTTCTCGGTCGCCTGCTTCAACGCCTTCATGTCGAAGAGAAACTTCGCGAGTTCCGGTTCTTTCTCAAACACCGCGTAATGTTTCGCGGCTTCGGCTTCGGCCGCCCCTTGAATCTTCGTGGCCTCGGCCTGCGCCTCCGCGAGAACCTTCTGCTTCTCGCGATCCGCGTCGGCTCGAATGCGCTTTGCCTCGGCTTCACCCTCGCTCTGATACTGCCGGATCAAACGCGACCGTTCGGCGATCATGCGGTCGAACACTTTCGTGGTGATACTCTCGGGCAGCCCCACCCGCTTGATCCCGACCATTTCCACCGTGACACCGTAGTTTTGTTCCGCCTTGCCACGGATCGCGGTCAACATTTCAGCCTCCACCTCGGGAATGCGCACCTTGTCCCGGTTTGTCGAGATCAGATCCCCGAAAGCGTATCGCCCCAAAACGCCATTCTTAGTGTCCCGAACCAGACTTTCTAAGGTTTGTTCGACAATGGTCGGATCGGCCTGGGGAAACCGTTGCAGAAATTCGTGCGGATTTTTGATTTTCCACGCGATGAAGACCGTGACCAACAGGTTTCGCCCGTCGGAGGTCGTGGTCTGCTCAAACTTTCGCTCGAAGTTCCTGAGCCGGTTGTCCAGCTTGTAGATCTTCTGAACGGGCCAGGGCCACCGAAAGTTGAGGCCGGGCTCCAAGATGCTCTTGGTGAATTGACCGAATGTCGTCACGACGGCGACCTCGGTTTGCCTCACCTGAAACAGGAAAAGGATTACCAGGAATATGCACGCCAGCAGCGCGCCTGCGATGGGGGTCACAAGGTTCTTCTTCATTTCTGTCCTTCGTTCTCGGCGGGCATTTGGCCCTTGAAATCCACATCCAACAGCGCGTCGCTGATGGAATCCTTCAGGTCGATCCAGTAGCTGTCCTGATTGTTGGTCGTCCCGATCACATACTTCCGCGCTCCGGCGATCGAATCGACGAGCGTGTTCAGGTAGGAACGACGACGATAAACTTCGGGCGACGCCTTGTAGGCGATCACTTGATTGGCGAACTGACCGCCTTCCGCGTAGGCCGCCTGCACCTTGCTGATCCGGTCCGCTTCAGCGGTCAACACCGCCACACGGGCGTCCGCCTTCGCCATCGGCACCGTCGCGGCGCCGTAACTCTGCGCTACGAGAATCTTGGTCTCGCGCTCCTGCAAGGCTCCGATGACGTCCTCGTAGGAACCCGCCACCTTGACCGGCGGATGAATATCCTGCAGGCCGACAAAAATAATCCGCGAGCCAAGCTGATGCTGATCAGCGGCCGCCTGAATCATGGACTGAAGCTCCGAAGCCGCCTGAATACGCCCGGCGGCCATGATGTCGGCCACGTCGACGGACACCAGGTACCGCACTATTTCACGCCAAGCCAAGCGCTCCAGAAACTCCGCTGCGTTGGCATGATTGCGAGCCCAATGAAGCACGTTCGTGATCTCGTATTGAACCGGAATGCTCGCGGTCAGCAGATTCACCGGCACGGTGGAGTCGGAGCTTTGATCTCCCGCCGTCTGGTCCGCGTCGCGACTGGCTACCAGCATGTTGTATTCTTCGGCATAGTGCGGCTTCGTCCACACCAGCACCCGTTCCGCCTCCTTCTCCTTGTCCGCGACGTATCCGATATGAAACTGGTTGATGGCCTTCGAAGGATAACGATGCACGACATCGATCGGCCAAGGCATCTTGAGGTGCAGCCCCGGCCCGATCACCTCGCGACCGGCAACCGGCTTGCCGCATCGCTCCAACAAACCTTCCTCGTGGGGTTCCAGAACCACAAAACAGGACGATCCAAAAAAGATTCCGAACCAGAGCAGAACCAGCAAGGCAGCGACCCGCTCGAGATAGCGGTAGAACCATGTCTCGGAAACTTTGAATCCGAACTGATAGTCCAACGCCGTCGCCGCCGTCTTGAAAATACCTCCCGGCTGTCCGAGCAAGCCCGCAAGCCGGCTTTCAAAAAGCAGCCTTACCTCGCGCCCCTTCACCCGAGGACGATAGATCTCCATGATCAGGCTGATCACGTTTTCCACCGCCAGCAGGGCGAGCAGAGCGGTCAGTCCGTGCGCGACGTGGAGATCGAATTTGACGAAACCAAATGAACTCGCGGACAGGGAAACCGTCGTGGCCACCGATACCAGGGAAACCAGCATCATGTGACTGCCTACGGGACGCAGCAGACGCGATCCATCGTAGGCGGCGAGTCCCGTGCAATACTTGCCGACGATGAATTGAAGCAATGCGAAGCCACCGAAGAAGGCCGCAAACAGAAGGCCTTGTTGCTGCGTTGGAGCCCTGAGATCCGGATTCTTGAAGAGATCAAAGAGATAATACGCCACACTCCCCTCCGCGACCGCGATCAGCACCGTCCAGGCGGGAACGACATATTTCTCGAACTGTTCCCGAGCCCGCTTAGCACGCAACAAATCCTCACCGGTTTCAAACAGGGCCGCGCTGGCGTCCTTGTCCTTGATCTTGTCCAGTTCAAGACGCTCAACCTCCTCCGCGCGGTAGTGTCGCATCAACAGGAAGCTGAGAACCGCCACGAGAACACCGACCCCGCAGTAAACCGTGGTCAGCAGACCGGCGAGCGTCCCCGCCCGCCCCGACAAGATAAACGACGCGACACCGGTGCCCGTGAGGAGCAGAAGACCGGTCATCGCTGTTTTGGTGGGATTTTTTTCCACGTCTAAAAAAGTTCTATATTGTTCCGTCAAGCCAGTTCGCGGTCCTCAAACAGCGCCATTGCCACCGATAAAGCCGCCACCAGATAACAGCCCACGTAACTCAGAGCCCGAAGAATGTAACCGGTGGGAATCGTCTTCTCGCCTTCCAACGCGTCAGCCATCCAAAACAACTGCCAGTTCGGCAGCGCCGCGTAGAGAGCCTTGGCCCAAAGGGCCCCTTCCGATGCCGCACGCCCGAAGAGGTAATCGGTCATCAGACCGAGCAAAAAGATAATCGAGCAAACCGCCAGCGTCGGCATCAGCTCCAATCGCGTGCTGCATGCCAGAGCCACCGAAGCCAGCACCAGCAAGGCGCAGAGAATGAGAATCCCGGCCGGAAGCATGCGCCAATCGACCAGTGCACCGAATTCCTGCCGGTTCCATTCCTTGTCGAGGAAAAGGACCACCACAAAGAAAACGGCGATGAATCCGCTGATGGACATGACCGCGTCGCCCACAAATTGACGATGCTGGAAAAAATTCGTGTAGCCCGCCGTCCCCAAACCCGCCAGAATACCACCGAAAATCACCATCCGGGCGGGAGGATCAAGCGCCTGATACAGATTCGGCGCCATCCGGGAACACAGCAGGGCGCAGATCAAATTCACGATACCAATCAACAGCAGCGCCACTGCGACACCTGCGTATTTGGCGAGAATGAACTTGGCTCGACTCACAGGCTTCGCCAAGACAGCCAGTGCCGTGCCAGTCCGCAGCTCCAAAGCCAAGGTGTTCGAGGCGCAAAAGACGGCCGCAAGCAGTCCAACGAGGAAAAGAACCGCCAAAGCACTGTCTTTGATCAACTTTTCCTCACTTTCGAGAGCCAAATAGGGCACATGGGCCATCAAAACCATGAAAAGCGGCGGTACCGTCACGAGAATTAACACCAGCGGCTGCCGGAGCAACTCGCGGGCACCGTTCCACGCAATGGCCAAAAAGGAAGTCACGGGCGGGAATTTGATTAAATCTGCGTGTAATGCAAACCTTTCATACCGTTCAGCTTGCAAATGGCGCAACAGGTGCCATTGAAGTCGGGCGCGAGGCCCGCAAGGTTTGCGGTGTCTTTGTCCGGGCGGGAACGAATATGTTCAAAAAAAATAATACGAAAGTTCTACCTGCGAAATCACAACCACTTGGCACGCCTCGGGGTTTCTGCTCCTGAAATTCAATCCCAACTCCCCCTTCTATTGAGAAAATTGCTTACATTGTGCATCTGCCTGCTCATCACCGGAAGCCTAAGCGCCTCGGACCAGCTGCGCATTGATCTTAGAAAACGCACGATCACGGCTGATGTGGACGGTTGGACCCTGGAGCGCACGCTATCAACCGTCGCTTCCCATACCGGTTGGCAGATATACACCGAGCCCGGTATCCCCATGACCCATCCCGTCTCGGAACGCTTCAGAGACCTCCCGCTGGGTCGGGCTCTCGGACGCCTGTTGACCGGAATCAACTTCACCTTTCGTCCGCAAACCGACGGGCCGGAACAACTGCTCATCTTTCGCACCGGTGCCGGTCAGGCCACACAAGCCCTGCCGGACAAGTCCACCCGCATCCGAAACGAATTGGTTGTGATGTTGAAGCCGGACTCATCGCAATCCATTGAGGAAATCGCCGCCAATCTGGGAGCCAAAGTGGTCGGCAAGATACCGGGACTCAACGCCTACCGCCTCGAATTCCCCTACGACAACGCCATGTTTCTCGGCCGCGACGCCCTCCTGCGGGACGACAACGTCGCCGGCGTCGATTTCAACTACCGAGCAAACCCTCCCCCGGCCGCGACCAGCTTTGCCGCCACCTCCAGGTCTCTCACCATCAAACCCGGCAGCGGGCCTGCGGCCGGACAGGTTATCATCGGACTCGTCGATACGGCCGTTCAGTTGGATGCCCCGAATTCGGCTTTTCTACTCAAGCCCATCTCCGTGGCGGGCACGAGCGTTTCGAGCGGCGAAATCCCAACCCACGGCACGTCGATGTTTGAATCGCTGCTGCGGGGCCTGGAAGCTTCCCGCACCGGAGTCAACGAAAGTTCCCTC
>JADHOF010000052.1 GCA_016779125.1 Verrucomicrobiia bacterium
CGGTCATCGCGGAAGTCCGCCCGAAGGGCAGCCCCAACCATCCAAAAACGCTCGGCCGCGAGGTGAAGGGAGACACCTTCGTCGTGCCCAAGCTGCTGGCCCGGAACGAGGACCATCCCTTCACCTACTACGTGCCACCGCACTATGATCCGGCAAAGCCGATGGGGCTGATTCTCTGGATGCACGGCGGGGGAACCTACAAGCCGGGCAAGAATGTCACGCGCCGTTCCGTTGAGGGAAAATTGAAGGAGCTGAACGCAGGCAATTTCATTCTCGTGGCCGCCGAGGCTTGTCACGGCGTCAACTTCCCGCCCGGAGCCGAGCCCGACAAGATGGCGGGACGCTGGTCCGTGCCGGCATCCGAGCGCTACCTGTCCGACTTGGTGAACGAATTCATGCACCGCTATCACATCGACCCCGATCGCGTGATCTTGTGGGGCTATTCGATGGGCGGCATCGGCGCCTACAACCACGCGATGCGCACGGATCGTTTCGCCGCCGTGGGCATCGGCGGCGGCTCTTGGACCTGGGGAACCTTTGACACGATGCTGAACACGCCGGTCTATATCTGGCACGGCAGCAGGGACTCCTACTGGAACAGCAGGGACGATTGCCGCAACCGAATGACCGATGTGTGCCACGCCCGCTTCGCGCACGAGATTCTCACCGAACTGGGATTCGAACACATCTATGTCGAAACCGAAGGCGGCCATGGAGACGTGAACCGCATGAATGGGAAGTGGTTCGACGCCACGGCCCGATTCTTCGCAGGCAAGACGGGCTTCATCGTGAACAAGACCCGCGACCCCTATCCCAAACGGGTGATCGCGATG
The DNA here is from genome assembly GCA_016779125.1 of Verrucomicrobiia bacterium. Lineage (GTDB taxonomy): Bacteria > Verrucomicrobiota > Verrucomicrobiia > Limisphaerales > JAYPXF01. The sequence goes on from JADHOF010000052.1 coordinate 834, forward strand.
ACGCCGCGCGGGAATTACGAAATGATCGATCCGAAAACCAGCGGCGACCCGTTTCGTCAGGCCGAGTCCCGCCACGATCGCTGGGTGAGCATCGAAGGCCACACGCCTGGACCCGTTCCGGTGGATCATCTCATCAAAACGGGAACCATCCGGACGGCCAGCTCCCGCGAGCAATGGCTCGACTACTCGGCCACGCGCGAACGGGCCACCTTCCAAGGCGCGCGCATCGAGGCTGCCAATCTGGGCGACAACCGTTTTGAAGCCACGACAACCCACGTGGACTCTTTCTCGCTCTGGCTGCATCCGCAGATGGCCGACCTCAGCCGCCCCATCACCGTCATCGTCAACGGAACCGAGACGCGGCACACACCCCAACCCGGCCTGCTCACCGCATTGAAAGGCTTCGAGCGGAAGGAGGATTGGGGTTTGATCTATCATGCCGTGATCAAGGTCGAGTTACCTCGATAACCCAAGGACATCCGCGTCAACCGCCGACTCCGCACCCTCGCCCGACTTTCCGCGAATTTCGCAGTTCCAAAAACACCGAGCCCGTCCGTAATCTCCACACACAGAACATGAAAACGATCCTGTCCATCTGCCTCCTTCTGACCACCACCTGCCTGACCTCCGCCGCCCAGGCCAAACTGAAAGCTCTCATCATCGACGGACAGAACAACCACGCCGTCTGGCCCAAGGCGACCATCATGATGAAGCAATATCTTGAGGACAGCGGGCTCTTCACGGTCGATATCCAGCGCAGCCGCTTCACCTGGAAAGCAGGCCGGGAACAGGCCTTCCTTAAATTCGCCGGACTCGCCGAGACGGAAGACCGGCCCAAAGCCGAAACCGATCCCGACTTCGCCCCCGACTTCGCCAAGTATGACGTGGTCGTCAGCAACTTCGGCTGGGGCGCGGCCGACTGGCCCGAAAAGACCCAAAAATCCTTCGAAAATTACATGAAGAACGGCGGCGGCCTTGTCTCCATCCACGCCGCCGACAACTCCTTCCCGCTCTGGAAGGCTTACAACCGCATGATCGGCCTCGGCGGCTGGGGGGACCGCACCGAAAAGGACGGCCCCTATGTCTACTACAACGACAAGGGCGAAATTGTCCGCGACCACTCACCGGGCAAAGGCGGCACCCACGGCAGCCAACACGAGATTCCAATCACCGTCCGCGAGCCGAATCACCCCATCACCAAGGGAATGCCCTTGCACTGGCTCACCACCCAGGACGAATGCTACGCCAAGCTCCGGGGCCCCGCCGAGAAGATGACCATTCTCGCGACCGGCGAAGACCAGACCAAGGCCGACGCCAAGGGACGCCACGAGCCGATGCTGATGACCATCCAGTTCGGCAAGGGGCGCGTCTTCCACAACACCCTCGGCCACGACACCCCCGCGCTCGAAGGCGTCGCCTTCATCACCACCTTCCTTCGGGGAACCGAATGGGCCGCCACCGGCAAGGTCACCCAGACCATCCCCGACGATTTCCCCACCCGGGACAAAGCCACCAGCCGCCCCTTCAAGCTTCGGGATTAAGCCGCTCTGCCTGCGACCAAGCAGCGCGGATGCGGAATCGAATCTCGTCAGTCGGGCGGCGGCGGCGTTGTAATTCATCCCATGCGGAACGCCACCCTCGCCCTGCTCCTTTGCGTCCTTCACGCCTTCGCGCTGCAGGCATTCGAACGCCCGAACGTCATCCTGATCTACGCGGATGATCTCGGCATTGGTCTGCTGGGATGCCACGGGCAGAAGCTGATCAAGACGCCGCACATCGACCGCCTGGCCGAGGAGGGAATCAAGTTCCACAACTACTACGGCGGCGTCCTGTGCGCGCCGGCCCGTCGCACACTCCTCACCGGCATGCACGACGGACGCGTCGGCGGCTGGGGGCACACACAGGCCGGGCTCCTGGTCACGCTCGCGAAGGCGAAAACATCGGAGGAGGAAACTGGCCGGCAGCTGAACGCCTTCGTCGACCGAACCGCGACACCGATCGCCGACAACGAGGTCTTCCTGGCGCAGATCGCGCAACAAGCCGGATACACCACGGCCCAGTTCGGCAAACTCGACGACGGTTTCCTGACAAACCATCGGCGTGTCAAACGCTATGGCTGGGATTTCTATGAGGGCTACTTCAGCCACGTCCGCTGTCACGGATTCTACCCTCCCTATCTCTGGCGGAACGGAAAGATGTTCCCGCTCGAAGGCAACACCCTGCCGGACTGCGGCAAGACTTCCGAAAAAGGCAACGAACCGATCGGCTATGGTGGGAAGACCTATTCCCAGAACGTGTTTTTGGCAGGCATCCTGAAGTTTATCCGCGAGCACCGGGACAAACCCTTCTTTCTCTACCACCCAACCCAACTGCCACACGGCCCCGTCGCGATCCCCGAACTGCATCCCGACTACGCCGACCACCCGACGCTGACTTTCGCGGAGAAGAAATACGCCTCAATGGTCAAGCTGCTCGACGACCACGTGGGCGCGATCATGGCGGAGCTGAAGACGCTGGGGCTCGATCGCAACACCTTGGTCGCCTTCACCTCAGACAACGGGCACGAACTCTACTACGGCCCCAAATCCAGCTTTCCCAACAAGCGACCCAATGGCGAAGCCGCCAATCTGGCGGACAAGAAGTGGCGCACCTCGGAATGCGGCGACGTGTTCGACGGCGCGGCCGGCCGGGCGGGACTGAAACGGTCCGGATATCAGGGAGGCATGCAATGCCCCTTGATCGTCCGATGGCCCGGCCATATCCGGCCCGGTTCCGAGACAGCACATCTGAGTGCCCACTACGATTTCATGGCCACACTTGCCGATCTCGTCGGGGTGAAACCTCCGCCCGGCAAAGACGGCGTCTCCTATCTGCCCACCCTTCTCGGCAGACAACAGAAACAGGAGCACGATCACATCATCGTCAACAACGGCTTCACGAAAATGGCCCGCGCCGCCCTGATCACCCGCGAGGACTGGAAACTCGTCGAGCTCGACCGGAAGAAGGACGACTTTCAACTCTACAATCTCAAGACGGACAACGAGGAGCGCCACGACCTTGCCCCGGAACATCCCGAGCGCGTTTCCAGCCTGAAGCACATCCTCCTGAACGAACTCGACTCCGCCCGCCCCGATCTGCGGTGACCCGACCCGACCCGGTTCCGCGTTGAAGTCCCGGCCCACTCGTCAACATTTCGGCCGTCCGGCAGCAACAGTGAAACCATGATGAATTATTTGGCGAAACGCGGATAAGCACCGTGCTCAAGCGCGTCGGCTACTCCACGGCCTGTTTCGGCAAATGGCACCTCGGCTCCACCGAAACCTTTCGCGGGCGATTGCCACCGGAAGCCCCCAACCGGAAATTGGTTTCATCCCGGAATGCGTTCCGCTTGCAGTTCGAAGAAAACCGTTTCAACCTCCCGCGAATTTTTTAACAAGCCATGATTGAACTGAAGAAAGACTGCAAATACGCCCTCGTGATTCCCACCAGCATGGGAACGCGCCTCACCCCCGTGGACGGCCAACCCTTCCACTGCAGCGACACTTTCAAGATGACCGCCAGCAGCGCGGAATCGAATGTCGGAAGCGTTTCGTCGTACCTCGGACTGCCCGTGAAGATCCTGACCGCCTTCGTCGCCGGCAGCCCCGTTTCGCGCTTCATCAAGGACAACCTCGCCAGCCGACACATGGATTACGAAGGTCCGGAAGTGGCCCAAGGCGGCCCTTGGGGTTATCGCCACCAGATCAACATGGCCGACAGCGGGATCGGCTCCCGCGGCCCCCGCGTGTGGAACGACCGCGCCGGCGAAATCGGCCGCGAACTCAACGTCAAGGACTTCGACCTGGAACGCATCTTCGGACAGGAAGGCGCCCAGATCGTCCATATGTCCGGCCTCATCGCCGCGCTTTCCCCGCAGTCCACCCAGTTCTGCCTCGACATCGCCCGCACCGCCAAGAAGTACGGCTCCAAGATCTCCTTCGATCTCAATCACCGCGCCAGCTTCTGGAAGGGACGCGAGGAGGAACTCAGCAAGGCCTTCCACGAGATCGGCCAGCTTGCGGATATTCTCATCGGCAACGAGGAAGACTTCCAACTCTGCCTCGGCGTCGAGGGACCGGAAGCCGGCGGCAGCGACATCGCAGCCAAGATCGAAAGCTTCAAGGAGATGATCAACCGCGTGAAAGTCCAGTTTCCGAACGGCTCCGTCTACGGCACCACCCTTCGCGAAGTGGTGAGCGTGAACGTCCACGAATGGGGCGGCATCGTGGCCGACGGCGACGACTGGCATGTCATCATGCCGCGCGAGATCGGCGTGCTGGACCGCATCGGCGGCGGTGACGGATTTGTCGGTGGACTCCTCTACGGCATCCTTCGCGGATGGGAAGGCGAGAAGTGCGCGCAATTCGGTTGGGCCAGCGGTGCCCTGGCGGCAACCCTCCTCACCGACTACGGCCAACCCGCCGACGAGGATCAGGTGTGGAGCATCTGGAAGGGCAACGCCCGCGTGCAGCGCTGAGCGACGCAGTCATCTTGGTGGCTCCGCCCAACGACCCGCGAGATTCAATTGATCGGCCGGGAGGCAACACGCCTCCCGGCTTTTTCGTGTCGCCACGCGGACTCGGCAAGGGTAGGCCGTGCAACACGAAGATTTCGTCGAAGTGGAAGGAGATCCCCCCTACCTTTTCGGACCGTCTCCATGAAACGAATCCTCTACCTGACAATCCTGCTCGTTTTCAGCCGTCCTCTTTCCGCCGCCGAGCAGCCGATCAAGGTGGGCGTCTATGAAGGGCCCGGCGCGGGTCCCAGCTGCGGCAATCTCCTCGAAGCTCTCCGGGCGGACGGAAGGGCTTCGAACATCAAGATTCTTCGATTAAGTCCCGAGGCGATCCGCAGCGGCGAATTGAAAAACATCGACGTCCTGATCCATCCGGGTGGAAGCGGAGGCGGCCAGGGGCGTGCCCTGGAAACCAAGGGCCGCGAGGCGGTGCGCGATTTCGTCCGAACGGGCGGTGGCTTCATAGGGATCTGCGCTGGCGGATATCTGGCTACGGATGATTACACCTGGTCGCTGGGTCTGATCGAGGCACGCGTCGTGGATCGAAACCATTGGGCGCGAGGAACCGGAAGCGTCGACGTGGCACTGTCTCCGAACGGCCAGGCGTTCTTCGGCACGGGCGACGAACGCATCACGATCCACTACGGCCAGGGCCCGCTGCTCGCCCGGCGGGAATGGGACAACCCGCTCGCGCCCGAATATGAAAGCCTCGGGATTTTCCACACCGAAATCGCGGAGAAAGGAGCTCCGAAAGGAATCATGCCCGGCACCTCCGCGATCGTTCGCGCGTCCTTTGAAAAAGGCCGCGTGTTCGTGTTCAGCCCGCATCCGGAAATGACCGACGGACTGGGGTTCATGGTGGAACGCGCCGTGAGGTGGGCCGCGCACAGGGACGCACCGATCGAAACCAATTCACCACCCGCCCCTCCGGGAGAAATCGAACACCCGCGGATTTCAGCCGTGGTTCGCAAATATTTCCCGATCGGTTCGGACGGTGGCGTGGCCGTGCTCGTGGTCCGCGAGAATGAGGTTCTTCATCGCAAAGGCTACGGCCGGAAGAACGGTGAAACGCCCATCACACCGGACACGCCGATGCCCCTGGCCTCCGTGAGCAAACAATTCGCGGCGATGTGTGCCGCCTTCCTGATCGAGGAGGGGCGACTGCGGCTCACCGACAAGGTCTCCGACCATCTGCCGGACCTGAACCTGAAAACAAAAGGGCGTCCCCTGCTCGTCCAAGACCTGCTCTGGCACATCAGCGGTCTGCCAAACTTCATCGAGTCAAAGGAGAAGGCCTCGATCGAAGCCTTCAAGAAGGCCCATGGAATCTCGCGATTGACCAACAAGACGCACGCCGACTGGCTCGCGACCACGCCCGTTCGCCGGGTGCCGGGAATCCAATTCGAATACACCAACTCGGGCTACGTGCTTCTCGCCCGCCTGATCGAGATTCTTGTCGGCAAGCCCTTCCACGAATTCCAACGGGAAAGAATCTTCGACGTGCTGGGCATGAAGAACACCAGCGACAGCGTGAGATTCAACGGCTCCGGCAACATGCTCACCACGCTCAACGACTACGGGAAGTGGGACCGCGCCCTGCGGGAGGGCGCGCTGCTGAAACCCGAAACATGGAAACAGGTCACCCGGTCCGGCGTCCTGGACAACGGGGAACCCGTCGGATACGGCTTCGGCTGGCGGGTCGTCCACGAAAACGGTGAACTCGTGGAGATGTCCCACAGCGGCAGCGGCAGCGCTCCGGCCTCCAGCCGCAACATGATCCTGCGCGACCTCCGCACCGGCATCACCGTGGCCTTCCTCGCCCGGGAAAACCTCAAGTTCACCCTGGACCTCCGAACCCAGATCGCCGAGGAGCTCCGCGATCAAGCGCGCCTCCTGAAATAGAAACCAGCCCGGTGCCTCCGAACTCGAACCGGCAGGCACGAGCCGATAGCGTTCTCGACACCGTGAATCCTTTGACTGCCCGAAAATGCCGCAGCGTCCCGGCCTGCATCGCCCTGTGCGCCTTCGCACTGTCCCTTCCCGCCGCGCCCGCCGCCAAATCGAAAGGCAGCGCGTCTACGAACGAACCCAGGAATAGAAAATCGGCACCGAAGGATCTCACAAGCCCCCCGCTGGATGCCGCAGATATAACCGAACTCCCGGATGGCACGGAGCGCCTGGAGATCTTTCTGCTCATGGGACAATCCAACATGAAGGGGCGCGGCGTCATGCCCGAGGATCCCCGCCGCGATCCTCGGATCATCATGATGCATACGCGCTCGGACGGCTATTTTCTCGCGCGCCATCCGCTCCATCTCGTCGGCAGCCCGATCGACTTCTCACGAGCCGACAACGCCGGTGTGGGACCCGGACTCGCCTTCGCGGAGTCAATCAGCGCGGCTCGACCGCAATCCCGAGTCCTGCTCATCCCCTGCGCCGTCGGTGGAACCTCCCTCGGCAAATGGAAAAAGGGGCAACGCCTCTACGATCAGACAATCCGCCGCGCAAGGCTCGCAATGAATCAGGGTCCGAAAGGCAAGACACGTATCGCCGGCGCGCTCTGGCTCCAAGGCGAGGCCGACTCCGGCACACCCGAGCGCCGAGCCGCCTACGGCGAAGGCCTGGACCGAATGATCCAGGATCTCCGCGCCGATCTCGACCGTCCCGACCTGCCCTTTATCGCCTGCACGATCGGTGAGGCGAAGGAGGACATCGAAGGCCGCAAGGCGATCAACAAGATTCTGCTCGAACTGCCCGACCGTGTCCCGCACACCGCCTGCGTCGATGGTCGCGAATTCGCAAAATTCATCGGTGACGAAGTCCATTTCGACACCGCCACCCAACAGGAGCACGGCCACCGCTTCGCGGCCAAATATCTGGAACTGGTTCGTTGACCTTGGAAACCCATCCTCGTTCGGGACCTTGAAAAGGGATAACCGCCCCGGTGAAGGTCGCCTTCCGCACCAGTCCAACCGTCACCTTTTCAGACGTTCATGCCAGAATCCTGGCCTGCGACCACCATGAACCAACGCCACGACAACGATGGTTTCATCTCGGACTACGCAGGCGACATGATTAGGGAAAACGGGACAGTTCACTCGCCGATATCCCGCGGACCGCTCCCGCCAGAGATACGGAGAACCCGGATTGTATGAAGAATCTGCGAGACTTCGCCGCGCAGGCATCAAAATCAGTTTACTTGAGCAAGGGCCCCGTCACATGCGAGTACATCGGGGCCCACCTCAATCCATGGATTCGAAAACCAACAACCATTCCCCGCTCCGCTTCGCCCTGGCTTGCTCAGTTCTGGCAACGGCCTTGATCTCAACGCACGCGGCCAAACCGCCAACACTCAGCCCCGAGGGAATGAAGGCCAAGGTGATCCATGACTACCTCTTCGACACCTTCATCGAGGGGCGCAAGACGGTCTACCAAGGCAACGGGCAGGATCGCGGCCTCAAGGAGCTGACCGTCCTCAAGCAGACCACCGAGATCCGCGACGGTGACGAGATCCTGCTCCCGATCGGCACGGAACGCGTCGCGGTGTTGTTTCGTCATTTCGGATTTCACGGAGCGGATCTGGACAAGATCAAGGAAGTCCGCGTCCACCCTTTCTCGCCGGACAAGGCACCGCCGCGCAGCGCGCAGATGAAGGAGTTTTACCGCGTACAAATGCCCACGCTGCCCGCCACGGACAAGCCCTTCGAACAGATGAAGCTCCGTTTCCTGATGAAGGACGGCGGCGTCTGCCGGATCGACGACGTCGTGTTCTTCGCACAGAAGGCGATTCCGTCCACCTTCGACGACATCCCCTTCCGCGACCTCGGCTCGGAATTTCCGCGCGAGCGGGTCGAGATCCGGATCGACACCCGGCACGAGCTGTCGATCGGCGGGGAGGTGAAGCTGCAACGGGAACGCTGGTTTCGCATTCATCAAACCCCGGGCGACTCCGACCCGTCCCTGGAGCAATGGGTCGCCGATCGAAACTTTTTTCCGGGACGCGGCTCCTTCAAATTCAATCCGGCGCTGACCCAGCCGTGGGGGCGCGGCGAAATCTTGAAGGAACGCAAGGACAAGCCGGGCGCGGCCGACCTGACCTTTTTCGGCCGAAACGAATCCACGGGCCGGCTCACCCGCACGATTCCGAAGTTTCGCGAGACGCCCTTCGCCCTCTGTTTCAACGACTGGCCCGAGTTTATGGCGGTCCCGCTCGAGGGTCGCGGAACGCCGCGGGTCGAACACTTCGACGACGCCGCCGAACTCGCCGCCGCCTACGTCGAGGATCAGATCCGGGACGCCGGCTACACCGCGACCTGGTGGGAGGTAAAGAACGAAAGCAGCGTGAAATCGGAATGGGCCCACCACTGGCAGGAGAAACAGGGTATCGACGGATGGGGCCTGCTCGCCGACTTCCACAATCGCGTCGCCGACGCCGTTCATAAACGCTCCCCCAATGTCAACGTGGGCGGGCCTTCCTCCGCCTACATGCAGGTCCAGGACAAAGACTTCGCACTGTTCCGGAATCAGGCCCGCTTCATTCAGGAAACGCGCGGCCACCTCAATTTCTTTTCTCACCACTTTTACGAGAACGCCGAAACGCTGGGCGCCCACGCGCGTCGCGGGCTTGGCTACTCGAACTATCTGCTCGGCCGCTACGAGGCGATCCTGGACATGCTCCGCGCCCACATGCACCGGGTCGACAACGTCCTGCCCATTCTCATCACCGAAACCGGATCACTGCAAAACGGACGCCAACCCTCCGACAACTGGCTGCGCCTCTACGCCTGGAACGCCTACCTCACGAAATCCATGCAACGGCCGGACCAGATCGACATGTTCGTCCCCTTCATCTTCCTGCAAATGTCATGGAATCCGCTGAGCGGCGACGCGGCGTTCACACCCAGGCCGGACCGCAAACGCCACGTCACGATGGAGGACTTCGAGCCAACCACAATCGCCAACTTCTTCGAACTCTGGCGCGACTTCGACGGACACCGCCTGCCGGTCGGGTTCGACCGCGATTGGCTGGACGTCGTCGCCGTGCACTCCGGCACGCGAATCTCGTTGGCGGTGTGCAACACCGGAGGCCGTCAAATCGCCCTCGACCTCTCAGACCTCGCCACACGAGCCGGAGCAACCGGTGCCACGCAGACACGTCTCAACTATCACAACGGGCAGGTCGTCTTCGAAGCGGAACACCAGGTAACCGCCTCCGCCATCCCGGTCGATGTCAACGAAACCACCGTCGTCCACCTCTCCCTCAAAGCGCCAATCCAACCCTCCGGCACGCTCCTAATGGAACGCCTCTACGCGACGGAGACGGCGGTCGCCGTCAGCGGAGATCCGGCAACCTTTCAAATCGCGGTCAAAAACCCGGACACCCTTCATTCCGCCCGGCTCCTCGTTGGCGTACATCGACGCGGAGGCATCACCGAAGCGCTCGACGTCAAAGTGAACGGAAAACCAATCCGGATCGAAACCGGTGACGCAAACGAGTTCTCGGAATTCTTCGCCCCCTTGGATGCCGAACTCCCCAAAGCGCTCCTTCGGTCCGGCAACACGATCCAGATCCAGGCCCAAAAAGGCGCAACCCTCACCTCAGTCCAACTCGTCACGCTGCGGCCGGTTGATTGAGACCGGCGCTTTGACACATTTCAAATCCCGCACGGGTAACAAAAAAAGGCCGCGCCGGAGAGGCGCGGCCTTTTGATGAATTGTTCCCTACTTCAGCGGCACGAGGCGTTGAACCATGCCTTTGCCTTCGGAGGCGATCGTGTTCTTGGGATTGGTCATGACGTAGAGTTCACCGTCAGCATCGGTGCCGAAGGCCCAGAGGAACGCGCCGAGATTGGTGTCTCCTTCCGGGCCAAGACCGAGCGCTTCATAATCCCATTTGTGTCCCGCACCGCGCGTGGCGACATAGATGATTCCGAGCTTGGGCCCAAGATTCCGCGACCAGTCGCCGAAGACGTATTTGCCTTTCAGCTCGCCGATCGCCTTGCCGCGATAGACGTATCCGCCGGTGATGCTGCGTCCGTTGCCTTTCGGTCCAAAGGCGCCCATGTTTTCGTAGGCGACCACGGGACCCACAAATTCCGTCGCCCCGCCCTCGATGTAGGGCTTGTCGAGCGGGGTGCGGTCCGACTTCGGATTAAACCAGTCGTCGCCCTCGCGCAGGTTCCAACCATAATTGCCACCGGCCTTGATGATGTTGACTTCCTCCCAGCGGGACTGGCCGACATCGCCCACGAAGAGTTCGTGATCGCCACCGGTGTCGAAGGTGAGGCTCCAGGGATTGCGGATGCCGTAGGCGTAGATCTCCGGCCGCGCGTCCTTGCGCCCGACAAAGGGATTGCCGGATGGAATGCCGTATTCCCGGCCGCCGGATTTCTTGTCCACGTCGATGCGCAGAATCTTGCCAAGCAGCACGGTGAGGTCCTGCCCGTTCCCTCGCGGACCGCGCGCGACGATCGCGGGCTGGATCACGGCTTTCGTCTTCCGGTCCAGCCGCTCGGGCGCGTTGACATCGTTCCCGTGGCCGCCGTCACCGCTGCCGATGTAAAGAAAACCGTCCGCGCCGAAGGCGATGCGACCACCGTCGTGGTTGAAGTAGGGCTGATCGATCTGCATCAGAACGCGCTCGGACGACAGATCCAGCCTGCCGCCCTTCACGGAAAACTCGGACACGTGGCTCGTGTGATCCCAGTGTTTCGGGCCGCCTTGGCGCAGCGGCGCGCTGTAGTAGGCGTAGAGTTTGTGGTTTTTCTGAAAATTCGGATGCAGCGCCACTCCAAGAAGGCCGCGCTCATCGAAGCTGGTCTTCTGCGGACCGAGCAGGCCTTTGATGTCCCCGAATTCCTTGAGTTTGCCGTCCTTGGAAAGCAACGAAAGTCGCCCGGTCTGTTCACCGAGCAGCATCTGATTCTTGTTGAACGGGATCAGGATAATCGGCGCGGTGAGGCCATCGACGACCTTTTGCAGCCCAACCTTGATTTCGGCCTCGGTCGCGGCAATCGACGCAACGAGGGTGCACAGTCCCAACAGACGGGTGAGTTTCATGGCGCGGAAAATAGACATGACCCCGGGGAGACACAAGCCCGCCTTCGAACCCGCGTCGATGTGATCATCTATTTAACCCTCACCCACGCACGGCTGTCTGCGCTCGCCTCCACCGCCGCCAGAACCTGTTCGTTCCTGAGTCCGTCTGCGAAGGTTGGATGTGTGCTCCGCCCCGCCGCGACCGCCCGCACGAAGTCGGCGATCGTGTGCACAAAGGTGTGCTCGTATCCCAGAATGTGCCCCGGCGGCCACCAGTTGCCGACGTAGGGGTGCTTCATGCGGTCCGTCACCAGGATGTCCGTGAAGCCGCGCCGATGTTGCTCCTCCTTCGCGTTGAAAAACTTCAGCCGGTTCATGTCCTCGAAGTCGAAGAAAAGGCTGCCGGCGCTGCCGTTGATCTCGAAGGTGATGTTGTTCTTTCGTCCCCAGGCGAAACGGGTGGCTTCGAGATTGGCGAGCGCCCCGTTTTTGAAACGACCGATCCAGCTCACGGCGTCGTCCACGGTGACCTTGCCGGTGCGACCGTCGGCCGTCGGCTGCGGAGGCATCACGCCCGGCTCCGCCAGCGGGCGGGTTTTGGTGAAGGTCTCCATCATGCCGCAGACCTCCTTCAACTCCCCGACAAGATAGCGGCCGAGATCGATGATGTGCGCGTCGATGTCACCATGGGTGCCGGAGCCCGCGATGTTCTTCTGCAGACGCCACACGAGCGGAAAGTCGGGATTGGCCAGCCACTCCTGCGCGTAACGGGCGCGGAAATGATAAATGCGATCGCCCAGCTCTCCGTTCTCGATCATCTGCTTCGCCAGGGCCACCGCCGGAATGCGTCGGTAGTTGTGGCAGATCATGTTCACAACCTTTGCCTTCCTGACGGCATCCACCATCTGTTTCGCCTCCCCGACCGTCCTGGCCAGGGGTTTCTCGCACAGGATCGCCTTGCCCGCCCGTGCCGCCGCCACCGCGATTTCACAGTGGGTGTCGTTGGGCGTGTTGATGTCGATGACGTCGATCGACGGATCGTTCACCACCTCGCGCCAGTCCGTCACCGCCCGCCCCCAGCCGAGGGTTTCCCTCGCGGATTCAACAGCCGTCGCGTTTCGCCCGCAGATGGTGTCGAGTTCCACCTTGGCGGGAAGATCGGGAAAGAAACGGTTCACCTGACGCCAGGCGTTCGAATGCGCCTTCCCCATGAAGCGATACCCGATCATTCCGATCCGCAAAGTCTTGGACATGCCCGGGATGTTTCAGGCCGACCCGCCGATGCGACAAGCAAAAGCACGCCCGTCAGAGCGACAGAACCCGGCGAACGAATGCCCGCAGAACGCGCCGCCTCACACGACGATCCCCCGCCGCGGCGAAGAAACTCGCGTGGGCGCGTCCCTCATCACTGAGCGGATCGGCACAACCTTCCGCGTCGGCGAGCGAGAACAGCCCCGTCGGGGCGTCGAGCCAAAGCTGTTCAAATTCGTTTTCCAACAGCGCCGCCTCATCCGGAGCGAGGGGACGATTCCCAATCCAGGCAAACTCGCCGGCGACAATTCGCAGCAGCTCCGGCCAGCGGGACCACACGCCGGAAAAACCGTTCAGGCGTCGATAGACTCTTGGCGGAGCATTGATCGCGTGATCCGGTCTCGGCGCAATCACGGCCTGCCGGATTTCAAACAACGGCCTGCCGCCCCCCAGATTCCGCATCCAGGCCAACGCCACGATCGGCCACGTCGTCAGCAGCGCGATCAAGGCCACAACGCGCCCCAGCACGGACCCGCCGCCGCGTCGCGCCACGCGACCCTTCAAGGGACCGAGCAGAAATTCATCCACCACCACCACGCTGCTGCCGTTTTCCCAATTCAACAGCCCGTCACCGACGACGAACGACTTCCGCACCTCGGTCAACTGTCCGACATAGGTGAACGCGCCGATGTAGCTGTCCGCGACAATGGCACCGGTGTCGATCATGGCTCCGGATTCAACAAACGCGTTCGGACCAATCTGCGCGCCGGAACGAATCCAGGCCTGGTCTCCGATCCAGCACGGCCCCGTGATGTCCGCGTCCGGCGCGATCCGCGCCTTCAATCCACACCACACACCCGGACTCCGCTCCCGTCCGCCGACATGCCTGGCGGCCAGCTCCGGCAATGCCCGGCCCAAGGCCGCGAACCAGGACCGGTAGCCGTCGAAAAGTTTCCATTCCGGTCGGCCGGGAACATGATCCAGCACCTTCACGACATCGTCGGTGAAGCTCTTCGGATCCGGCTCGCCCGGACCCGATTCGACATCGACGCGAATCCCCCACGGCTGCCCGCCGTTCACAAAGCGGCGCACCTCGTCCGGCCGGTCGCTCACAATCAAGCGGACCTCGCGAACGCCCTCATTCGCGAGCGCGCCCAGCGCGTGATCCAGCAACGGCTTGCCCAGAAAGGGAACCAGCACGAGCGGCTGGGCCCGGGCCAAGAAACCCGCCTCGCGCCGTTTGTCGGGACAGATCAGAACCGCTTTCATCACACACCCTTGCCGAAAAGAATTGCCGGGACCGTCTTGGCCAGCAGCCACAGGTCTTTCCAGACCGACTGGCTCTCGATGTAACGCACGTCGAGATGCACCTGCTCCTTGAAGTCGATCGAATTGCGGTCGCCGATCTCAAACACACCGCCCTCGCGCTCGCCGACCTGCCAGATGCAGGTGATGCCCGGCTTCGCCCCGAAGCGTCGCCTATCCTCCTGCGTGTAGAGCGCCACCTCACGCGGCACCGGCGGGCGGGGTCCCACCAGCGACATGTCCCCCTGCAACACGTTGAAAAACTGCGGCAACTCGTCGATGGACGCCTTGCGGATGAATCTGCCGATCTTCGTGATGCGCGGGTCGTCCTTCATCTTGAAGGTCACGCCCTCCTTCTTTTCGTTGTGCTTCAACAACTCGGCCAGCCTCGCCTCGGCATCGAGGCACATGGAACGGAACTTGTACATCTTGAACTCCCGCCCGCGCAGACCGATCCGCGTCTGCCGAAAGATCATCGGACCGCCGTCCATCTTCACGAGAATTCCGATGATCACGAAGAGCGGCAACAGGAGGATGATCGCGAAAATGGAGATCACAATGTCCAGCACCCGCTTCACGAACAAGGTTCCTCCGACCACCACATTCCAGGCGACCCGCTTGAACTTCACGTAGAGGTTCAAGCGCCATCGGCCGAACGGCGTTTGCGCCATCGAGAATCGGTTGATCAGCTTTTCCTGAATCTCTGCGTCCTTCATCGGGCGGCCGGAATTTAGGGATCACACCGCCCCTTGGCGACAGCAGAATCCGGCGTTTACCGTTGCGGCGGCGGCCACGGGTCAAGTAAACCCAGCGCCCATGAACCCCTCGACCCTGGCCCTGCTGGCCTGCCTGCCCATCGCGACGGTCGCGGTGTTTCTTGTGGGCCTGCGCTGGCCCGCCAGCCGGGCGATGCCGCTTTCCTATCTCACCGCCGCAGCGCTCGCGCTCTGGGTCTGGAAGGTTCCCGTCCGACAGGTCACCGCCGCCAGTCTGCACGGACTGCTCGTCGCGCTCACCCTGCTCTACATCATCTTCGGTGCCATCCTTCTGCTGAACACACTGAGGGAAAGCGGCGCGCTCAAGACCATCCGTCGAGGCTTCTCGGACATCTCACCCGACCGGCGCGTGCAGGTGATCATCATCGCGTGGCTGTTCGGCTCCTTCATTGAAGGCTCCGCCGGCTTCGGAACGCCTGCGGCCGTCGCCGTTCCCCTGATGGTCGGCCTCGGCTTTCCCGCCATGGCGGCCGTCGTGGCCGGCATGGTCATCCAATCCACACCCGTCTCCTTCGGCGCGCTGGGCACCCCGATTCTCGTCGGGGTCAACACCGGCCTGAAGAACGACGCCGGCGCGATCGCCCTGTCCGCCTCGCAGGGCTTCGCCGATTGGGGCGACTTCCTCGCCGCGATCGGGCTCAAGGTCGCGATCCTGCACGCGGTGGCGGGTGTGTTGATTCCTCTTTTTGTGGTGGCCCTGATGACGCGTTTCTTCGGACCGAAACGATCATTCGCCGACGGGCTGCGAATCTGGCCTTTCGCGATCTTCGCGGCACTGGCGATGATCCTTCCCTACCTGCTGGTCGCGCGCTTCCTCGGTCCGGAGTTTCCATCCATCCTCGGCGGTCTCATCGGGCTGGCCATCGTCATCACGGCGGCTCGCAAGGGATTTCTGATGCCCGGCCCCGACAAGGTCTGGGACTTCGGTCCGCGCGAAACGTGGGAGGCCGAGTGGTCCGGCTCAATCGAAATCAAGGATCAGGACGACGCCCCTGACACCCTGTCGCTTCTTCGCGCGTGGAGCCCCTACGTGCTGGTCGCCATCCTGCTGATCGTCACCCGGCTTCCCGAACTGGGGGTCAAGCAGCTCATCACCCACCCGGCCGTCACCCTCCAGTGGCAGAACATGCTGGGCACGGACATCAGCACAAAGGTCGTGCCCCTGTATCTGCCGGGAACCATCTTTATCATCGTATCGACGATCACCTTCCTGCTGCACGGCATGAGCGGGCGGGCCTTCGGTCGCGCATGGGGGGTCAGCGGGCGGACGCTCGTCCGGGCTTCCGTCGCGCTCGTGTTCACCGTGCCCATGGTCCAGGTCTTCATCAATTCAAACGGCGGTGCGGCGGACTACGCCAAGATGCCGATCGCCCTCGCGGAGGGGGTCGCGACGCTCACCGGCACCACCTGGCCGATCTTCGCACCCTTGGTGGGCGGCTTCGGAGCCTTCGTGGCCGGCAGCAACACGGTGAGCAACATGATGTTCTCCCTCTTCCAGTTCGGCGTCGGGGAACGCATCGGCGCGGACCCGGGCTGGATCGTCGCCCTCCAGGCCGTGGGGGGGGCTGCGGGGAACATCATCTGCGTCCACAACGTCGTCGCCGCCTCGGCCGTCGTCGGCCTGATGGGGCGCGAGGGTTCCGTCATCCGCAAGACGCTCCCGGCTTTCCTCTACTACGCGATCGTCCCGGGCTGCCTCGGCTACGCGATCGTGAATGGCGGCGCGCTCAACCTCGGCGGCGGACTGCTCGTCCTGATCTTCGCCGGCCTGTTCGTGTTCGCCCGGCAACAACTCGCGGCCCGGCCAAACGAATGAATGCGCGACAAAAAACGGACGCCGGATTCGCCCTCGTCATCGCGACGATCGTCTTCGTCGTTTTCAGCCGCACGCTCGGCGGTGATTTCCTGAACTGGGACGACCCGGTCAATGTCACAAAGAATCCGCTGATCCGCTCTCTTGCCCCCGACAATCTCAAGGCGATCTTCGGCGACTTCCAAACAGCCGCCCGCTACAAGCCGCTCTCATGGCTCGGATGGGCGATCATTCACGGCCTGTACGGGCTCGAGCCCGGCGGTTACCACTTCGCCAACGTCGCGCTCCACACACTCAACTGCGCCCTGTTGTTTTTCATCTTTCTCTCGCTCGGCCGTCGCGTGTCGCCGGATGCCAAACAAGCCTCAAGTCTCCGAATCGCCGCCGCGGTCAGCGCGCTGTTCTGGGCTGTGCACCCGCTGCGGGTGGAGCCGGTCG
>JADHOF010000053.1 GCA_016779125.1 Verrucomicrobiia bacterium
ATCTTCCCCGCTTCATGCAGAATCATCCAAGCCGATCGACTCGCAACGAGAGAAAACACGGCGACTCTCAGCGGTTTTCATCCGGCGATTCCCATCGCGCTCAGCACCTGCTTCACATACCACTGTTTCAAGCGGTGCAAATCAGAACGCCCTTTCATGCTTTCTCAGCCGGTCGATCGAATGGAACATGCCCGCCATGTCAGGCAAATATCAGTTCCCCCTTCGCTTCCTGATTTCGCTCACAGGCAGCCTGTGCCTGATCCCGCACGCGACACCTTGCGGCGGTGCCGCAGCTCCGAAGAATCCGGACAATGGCAAATCTGTCAGCTGGCAGAAGAACGCGGTGGATTTTGCCCGCATCATGTCCCGGGTGAAATGGACGCCCGTTGCCGACGGGATGCCGAGGCGGGGAGGCTATTTCGAACAAGGGACTCAGTACAGCGGCGTGCCCTACTCGAGTGTCAAATCCGTCGGCCGGTATATTGGTTTCGATATTTTTCTGAAAACGTTTCTGGCCGCCGTCGAGAATCCACGCAGCGTGCTTTACACCGAGAACCTCTACGGGCACGTGAAGAATGCGGAGTGCTACTACGGGAAGGTTTGCTCGTCCTACACCAGCTATGCTCTTCAATGCGGCATCTGGTATGTCAGCCGTATTCATACGCCGGAGTACCGCGAAGGAGTCACGCTTGTCGAGAGGCAGTCGGCCCAGTTCGCCGAGGTGGGAGACATCATTTTCACACCGCCTCGGCCCGGTTCCCACATCGAGATCGTCACGGAAGTCACGAGGAGCGCCGACGGAACCGTGACACACGTCCGGGTCGAGGAAAGTCGTCCCCCGAACTGCAAGAACACGAATCGAACGGCGGCCGATTTCAATGCCCATATCGCGGGGAAAAACAGGCAACTCTACCGGATCACGGACCTCGACGCCTGGCGTGGCGGCAACCGGGCCGAATCGTTCCTGTTTCCGAACTATGCCGAGGATTCGGCAACCCCACCGATCAACCGGGTTCTCCTTCTCGATCGCGGTGATTGGGTTCCCTACCAGCGAGGCCAGTCCGTGAAATTCAACGTCATGGATCGAGATCGGCGGGGCGTCGAAACGCTGGTCATCAAACGCGGCACCCACCTTGTTGAAGAGATCAACCGACCCGACACGGGCGTGATAGAACGATCCTATGCCGTCTGCGGCGACTACACCGCGCACTGCGTAATGCAGGACGGTTCACAAAGCCCGGCTTGTGAGTTTTCGGTTTGCGATCTCGACTTCGAACTGCCCTCCAAAGGCGTCTCCACGGGCACCCCGTGGGAGATCAAGTTCGCCTCCGACAACATGAACATCATCCTCGTCTACTTCAGGAGCAACACGAACAGCTACGGACAGCACATGATTTACGTTTCGGACGAAGACCGCCGGCAGGGGAGGGTGATCGTTCCCGCAACGATGAGTCAGGACAAAGGCGGGTCCGAGGTCTGGTTGATCGGTGAAAACAGGTACGGACGCCTGAAGAAGCGTAAAGAATTCGTGGTTAGGTAGAGGCCTATCTCAGCCAAAGCCGGCTCTGAACGGCTACGGGATGCGAGTTGGCGGCAAGCGGAAGATTCCGGATTCCACCACTTACCGAAACTGTCGGCGGGCGCTAAACAATTTCCACGGTTTCCAGCTTCTCGAATCCTTCTTCAATAAAGGTGGTGTTCTGGATGCGCGCGAGTTTGGCGTAGAGTCCGTTCAACTCCAGCAGTTCGTCGTGTGTGCCGCGTTCGAGGATCTCGCCGCGACGCAGCACAAGAATCTGATCGGCTCCGCGAATTGTGCTCAGCCGGTGGGCGATCACGAAACTGGTCCGGCCTTCGAGAAGGTGTTCCAAGGCTTCCTGGATCAGTTTCTCCGTGGCGGTGTCTACCGAGGCCGTCGCCTCGTCCAGAATCAGGATCGGCGCGTCTTTCAACAGCGCACGCGCGATGCTGACGCGCTGCTTTTCGCCGACGCTGAGCTTCACGCCGCGTTCTCCGACCTTGGAGTCGTACCCCTCGGGCAGGCGTTCGATAAAATGATGACAATTGGCCGCCGTGGCCGCCGCGATCAGGTCGGCTTCGGAGGCGTCCAGCCGTCCGTAGAGAATGTTCTCCCGGATCGTGCCGTTGAAGAGGAAGGCCTCCTGCGAAACGATCGCGACCTGCCGCCGAAGCACGGAGAGCGGAATCTGCCGGATGTCGCGCCCGTCGATCGTGATGTTCCCGGCGGTGGCCCGATAGAAGGCGGGAAGCAGATTGACCAAGGTCGATTTTCCGGCCCCGGTCGGGCCGACCAGGGCGATCATCTCGCCTGTCTTCGCGGTCAATGAGATGTCCCGAAGCACCGTGCGATCCTCGCCATATTGAAAACCGACACCCTCGTAGACGACACGTCCCTCGGCCTTCCAATCTGCGGTCACCTCGCCCGGCTCGGAGTCCTCTTCCTCCGTGTCGAGTATGTCAAAGACCCGTTCCCCCGCCGCGCGCGCCGACTGCAACATCTGATTCAAACCGTGAAGCTTCGAGACCGGGTCGTAGAACAGATTCAGATAAAGAACAAACTCCACGAGGGAGCCGACCGTCATCTCGCCTTTCAGCACCATCGAGCCGCCCACCCAGAGCACGAGCGCCGTGCCCGACGCGTTCATGAACGCCATGCTCGGGGAATAGTTCGCCCAGGCCCGCATGACCTGCAGGGTCCCCTGCCGCAGTTCTTCGGCCCGGGCGGCAAAGCGGCCGTCCTCGTGCTCCTCCCGCCCGAAGGACTTCACCTGCCGGACACCCTGCAGGTTGTCCATCAGCAGCGCGTTCATCGCGCTCGACGCCGCCCGCACGGCTCGATAGCGCTTGTGCGCCGTGAGGGTGTACCAAAGCGCGCCCCCAAGCAGGAACGGCATCGGAGCCAGGACCACCAGGGCCAGCGTGGCGTTCGTCATGAAGAGAATCGTCAAAACGCCGACGATGCTCAGGATCGCGACCGTGCCCTGCTCGGTGCCGTCGATCAGCACCCGCTCCACCGAATTCACATCCTCAATCACCCGGGTCATCAGGTCCCCCGAGGCCCGTTGGTCAAACCACTTCACCGGCAGACGCTGCAGGCGCCGATAGACGTCACGCCGCAGGTCATAGATCACCTTCTGCTCCAGCACGTTGTTCACCCGGATCCGAAGGCTGGTGAAGATTTCGCGAAAGAGGAACGCCCCGGTCACCAGCAACATCACCGGGGTCAACGCCCCCGCCTCGCCCTTCCCGATCACGTCATCGATCACATAGCGGGTCAGCTTCGGATAGACGATGGCGCAGCCCAGTGAAAGCAGCGCGAAGGCGATCGTGGCCAGAGCCAGCCAGCGGTAGGGGAGAAGATAAACGCCAACCCGTCGCACCACCTCCCAGGTCGTACGCGGTCGCGACTGAAACGTGGGGTCGGTATGGGCTCCAAATCCGGGATGTGACATGAATGGCGATCAGGTTGAGGACCGATTCGATCGGCCGCAAAAACGGACGGGAAGAGTTGGCGGAGGCAGCCCCTTTGGCAAGCCCTGGCGGTAATTCAGGATCCGGCGGGCCCGCGTCCGGCGAATCGGGCTTGTTTCAGACCAAGCCCCTGTCTATAACCGCGCCCTACCGGACGTGAACAACGATTCCAGCAACGCACCATTAAAGATGGTCTCCTGTGGGAGGTGCGGAGCCAAGTGCTTCATTCCCGCAAGTCTTGGCGCATTCGAAACCCTTGAATGCAAGAAGTGCGGGCATCCTGTCATGATTCCCGTGATGATGCGGCAGTTCGAACTGCGCGCCGTCATCGCATCCGGTGGCATGGGGACCGTTTTTCGCTCCTGGGACACCAATCTTCACCGCGAGGTCGCTGTGAAGCTCATGAAGCCCGAATTCGCCGGTGACCCCGAGCAGGTGGAGGAATTCGTCAAGGAAGCCCGCGCCTGCGCCGGCCTGAACCACACGAACATCATCCACATCTATTCCTTCGACGAGATCGACGGAAACAAATACCTCGTCATGGAGCTGGCCGAAAACGGCACCCTGGACGATCGCATCGAGCAGTACGGGCAGGTTTCCGAACTCGAGGTTCTGGACGTCGGCATCAAGATCGCCTCCGGTCTGGACGCGGCGCTCCGCCACAACCTCCTTCATCTCGACATCAAGCCGGGCAACATCCTCTTCAACAACGACGAACCGCCCGAACCCAAGCTGGTCGATTTCGGCCTCGCGAAGAGCGCCGACGAGGAGCGCGGCTACGAGGAGGAAGGCGGCATCTTCGGCACCCCCTACTACATCGCACCGGAGCGGCTGTCCCTGAACCGCGAAGATTTTCGTTCGGACATGTACAGCCTGGGCGGAACCCTCTACCACGCCTTGGTGGGCCGTGTTCCGTTTGACGCCGAGGAGATCCACGACGTCGCCAGGGCCCATATCGAAGAGGAGCTGGTCCCCCCGAACGAGCTCATCGACGAAATCGAGGAACTCACGAACGAGGCCATCTGCCGATCCATGGCGAAGGATCCCGACGACCGCTACCAGAGCTACGACGAGTTCATCATGGCCCTGACCGCCGCCCGCAGTCATCTGCTGATCAAGAAGTACGGCGGCGGCTGAGAATTCCTCCCTGACCGCGCGGCATTCCCCCACGGCCCGAACGCGCACGATTCATGCAGGACTGGAACATCCAATCCCGATCCCACGAATGCCACGAGTGCGCCGGGGCCTTCGTCGACAAGCAGTCCTATCGCACGCTGCTCCTGCACGGGGACGAGGAAATGCTACGGCGCGACCTGTGCGCCAACTGCTGGAACGAAAAGTTCCGGCCCCGCATCAAGCAGCTCACCGGATTCGTTTCAAGCTGGCAGGGCACCTACGAGGCACCGCCTCCCCCGACCCAGGACGCGATTCAGAAGGACAACGCGGAAAGCCTTCTCCGCAAACTCGTCGAACGCAACGATCCGGACCTGCTCGACGCCTCCTACATCCTGGCCGTCATGCTGGAGCGCAAACGGATCATCAAGGTGAAGGACGAGTTCCGCGACGAGACCGGTCGGCGCGTCCATGTCTATGAACATCCCAAGACCGGCGACGTGTTCACCATTCCCGATCCCAATCTCCATCTCTCCCAACTCGCCGAAGTGCAGGCCCTGGTCTCCCAGCTGATGGAACACGGCCTGCCCGATCCGGCCGGCGCGGAATCCCCGAACGAATCCGCCGCCGACAACCCCGAGGTGGAGGCACAAGCCGTCGCCCCGGCGGAAAGCGACGACTGAAATCCGCAACGCCGTAATCTCGTGTCCGATCCGCAGCCAGCCCCGAAACAGATGGGTCACATCTTTCAGGATGAGACCTTGCTCACACAGGCCCTGACCCATCCCTCCCTCTCCAGCGAGCCGTCGGGGACGAATCAAAACAACCAACGCCTGGAATTCCTCGGAGACGCGGTGCTTCAGCTCATCCTGTCGGAAGAACTCTTCAAGAAATTCCCGAACGTCGGCGAGGGCCTGCTCACGAAAACCCGCGCCGAACTCGTGAATCGCGATTCCCTGGCCGGACAATGCCGTCTGCTGAAACTCGGCGACCTGCTCCTGCTCAGCAAGGGGGAGGAACAAAACGGCGGACGCACCCGTCCTTCGATTCTGGCCGACGCCTACGAAGCCTTTATCGGAGCCGTCTTTCTGGATGCCGGCTACACGGCCGCACGGGAAATCGTCCTTCAACAATTCGCCGACCGATTGGAGATCATGGACAGCCCCACCGCCCTTCGGAATCCGAAGGGCGAGCTTCAGGAACTGCTCCAGGCAATCTCCCCGGATCACCCATCCTACGAACTGCTCACCGTGGTTGGTCCGGACCATGACCGCGAATTCGAGGCCGCCGTCTACTATCGCGGCGAGGAGGTCGGCCGGGGACGCGGCAAGAGCAAGAAGGCGGCCGAAAGCCAGGCCGCCGAAAACGCCCTCGAACGCTACCGGGGCGGCGAACTCATCGCGAAACCGCCCGTGCCGGTGAATCCGTGATCCGCGACTTTTACACTTCCTTAACCCGAAATTGATTGGAGGACCGCCCGTCGCCCCTTCTGATACCTGACTCCAACCATGAATCGAATCCTCCCGTCAATTCTGCTCGCGGCGGCCCTCGCCTTCTCCGCCAACGCCCAACCACGCCCGTCCGGCGGACGCGGCCCCGGCCCCGAGCGTCAACCACAGTTCAACGCGCCCGCAGGCAGCTATTCAAATCAGGTCAGCCTCCGCATCTCCGGCCAGTACCGCTACATCACGGCCAACGGCATTCCGGATCACGAACCCGGGCAATTCCCCCGGCACGGCAACCCGAACACCATCCGGCCGCAACGACACTCCTACCGCCTCCCGATGAATCCCGGGACAAACCGCGTGGCCACTCCCGTGCAGATGATGCCCTTCGGAATCGCGCTCAACGGCGTTCCGTTCGATCCCAACGCGGCGGAATTCTGGAGAAACGATTTCA
The DNA here is from genome assembly GCA_016779125.1 of Verrucomicrobiia bacterium. GTDB lineage: Bacteria > Verrucomicrobiota > Verrucomicrobiia > Limisphaerales > JAYPXF01. The sequence continues at coordinate 6,505 of JADHOF010000053.1, forward strand.
ACTCCGGTTGGCAGTACGAGGCCAAGGGCGGCTCCATTGATCTCGGTCTCGACGAGCACAACGCCCACGTGCAGCCGACGGGTGCCTACCACTACCACGCCATGCCCATCGGCCTCGCGCGTCGCCTTTTCTCGGACGACAAGATGGTGCTCGTCGGTTACGCCGCCGACGGATTCCCGATCTACGCCCGCTACGGACCGTCCAATCCGGCGGACCCCGCCAGCGAACTCACTGAAATGAAGTCCAGCTTCCGCATCAAAAAGGGCATCCGCCCGGGCGGCCCCGGCGGCACCTACGACGGGTCCTTTATCCAAGACTACGAATACGTCGCGGGAGCGGGCGATCTGGATGAATGCAACGGCCGCTACGGCCCCACGCCCGAATATCCCAAGGGCGTCTACCACTACTTCATCACCGACGACTGGCCCTATCTGCCCCGCAACTTTCGCGGCACGCCGGACGACAGCTTCAAACGCCGCGGCCCCCCGCCCGGTGGACGCGGAGGACCGCCTGGTGGGGGTCCGGGCCGATCTCGGGGCGGTCCGCCCGGCGGGCCCAAACGCGGCTTCTAAGGCCCGCTTCCCGGACCGGCCACGGGCCCGGCCGTGCAATTCCGTTGCACGCACACCGACCGCCGTTAGCATCGCGCACCGCATATGGATCGGACCGCGATCACCTATCGCTATGAAATGTTTCGCTCCGTCGCTCAAGGCATGCTTGAGACGGCGGCGCACACGTTTCTGCTGTTGATCGCGGTGAAGTGGTTCGAGGCCGGCGCCAACGCCAAGGCCCTCGTGGCCGCCGCCGGCAGCTTCGGTCTGCTCATAACGCCGCTGGTCGTTTCACGGGTTGAGCGCGGCGGCTGGCCGGTTGCCACGGCGACCGCCTTCATCCTCGGACTCGGGGCGATCAGCCTCGTTGTCATGGCCGCCTTTCCGACACTGCCCGTCTACGTCATCGGCAGCATCGTGGCAATGGCGTCCTCCTCCGCGTCCATCCCCTTGATGACGCAGATCTATCAGGACAACTATCCCAGGAAGGAGCGCGGCCGCCGCTTCTCCCGCACCGTCATGATCCGCATCGCGGCCGCCGCCTTCTTCAGCGAGCTTGCCGGCCGCGCGCTCAGCGAGGACATGAGCCGCTTCCGGCTGTTGCTGCTCGTTTTCGCCGGAGCCTTCGCGTTCAGCAGCTATTGCGTGAGCCGCATTCCATCCCGGGCCCTGCACGTTTCAGGAGGCACGCACCCGCTGCGCTCGCTTCGCTTCGCCAAGACGGATCCGCTGTTCCGGATCACCCTGATCGCCTGGATGTTCATGGGCTTCGGCAACCTGATGATGTTTCCAATGCGCGTGGACTATCTGGCCAATCCCGATCACGGGCTGGAACTGGATGTCGCGATCATCGCGATCATCGTCGGCGTCGTACCAAACGTGGCCCGCCTCATCGCCAGTCCGATCTGGGGATGGCTCTTTGACCACATCAATTTCTTCGTGCTTCGCTCCCTGTTGAACCTCGGGTTCGCCCTCGGCATCGGCGTCTATTTTCACAGTGAGACGCTACCGGGATTGATCGCCGGCATGGTGTTCATCGGCGTCTCGCACGCGGGAGGCGACGTCGCCTGGAGCCTTTGGGTGACCAAGTTCGCGCCGCCGGAGCGCGTGGCCGACTACATGAGCACGCACACCTTCTTCACCGGCATTCGAGGTGCGCTGGGCCCGATCATCGGCTTCCAGCTGGCGACGAGCATGAAACTGGACCAGCTCAGCCTGATCGCGATCGGCTGCATCGCCTTTTCAATTCTGCTTCTCGTGAAGGAAATACCCGCCGGCCGCCGCGCGCGCGACGCGTCTGCGCTGGTCGAGGATGTCTCGGAATAGTTCCATGAAAAATCAACTGATCGCCCTCCTCCTCACCGCGAGCCTCGCCCAGGCCGCCGAATTCACCGAAATCGAAATCAAGAGCAGCCGCGACGGGCAGCCGCAAAAAGCCCTCTGGTGGAGTCCGAAAAAATCGGGCGACACCCCCGTGCCGCTCCTCGTCATGCTGCACACCTGGAGCGGCAACTACCTGCAAAAGAATTGGAAGGAAGCCGGCCTCAAGGAATGCGAGGCGCGCGGTTGGGCGATGATTCATCCGGACTTTCGCGGTCCGAACAGGCGTCCTGAAGCCTGCGGCTCCGAACTGGCGGTTCAGGACGTTCTCGACGCCGTCGCCTGGGCCCGCAAACACACGGGCGTTGATCCGCGCCGCATCTACCTTGTCGGCACGTCCGGCGGCGGGCACATGTCCCTGCTCATGGCCGGCCGCGCGCCCGGGCTTTGGGCGGCCGTTTCCGCATGGGTGCCGATCAGCGACATCGCCGCCTGGCACAACCAGACCTCCGAGGCCGGTCGCAAGAACTACGCGAACAACTGCGAGAAAGCCTGCGGCGGCAAACCCGGGGATTCCCCTGCCGTGGACAGGCAATACCGCCTGCGATCGCCCCTGACCTACCTGCACCGAATCGCCGGCCTTCCGCTCGACATCAACGCGGGCATCCACGACGGCTACACCGGTTCCGTCCCGGTCTCCCAAACCCTTCACGCCTTCAACGCCGCCGCCATCGCCAACGGACTCCACACCTCGGCGCTGACCACCGACCAAATCCGCTGGTTTCGCACACGGCAGACCGTCCCCGAATCGCTCGCGAAGGAAACCGAAAACGAAACCGGTCGCATCCGTGAAATCCTCTTCCGCCGCCAGGCCGGACCCGCCCGAGTCACGATCTTCGCCGGAGGTCACGAGGGCGACATGCCGAGCGCTTTCCGCTGGTTGGAACGGCAATCAAAGCCCGCGCGCTGAACCGGCCTTCGGCGTGACAATGCCCGCCGCTTCGTGTCTATTCGTCTCCCCTCATCATGAAATCCCACAACGCTCTCGATCGTCGTCGTTTCCTCAGTCTGACTGCGGGCGCCGTCACCCTGCCGCTCCTGACCTCCTCGACCCGCGCCCAAAAGGCGGCGCCCAGCGAACGGATCAACGTCGGCATCATCGGCCTTGGCGGAAGATCCCAGGCGCTGCTGGCGAGTTTTCTCAGACAAGCGGACGTGCAGGTGGTCGCGCTCTGCGACGTGCAGCGGGAGCATTGGCGGGATGGTGAATGGGGCCGGGGTCCGGCGCGATTCGGCACGGAACCCGCGCGACTTCAGGTCGAACGCGCCTACGACGGCAAGGCGAAGGGCCTCGGCATCTATCAGGACTTCCGCAATCTCATCGACCACAAGGGACTCGACGCGGTGGTGGTCGCCACGCCCGACCATTGGCACGCGCTCCAATGCCTCGCCGCGCTCCGCGCCGGCCTCGACGTCTATTGCGAGAAACCGCTGACCCACACCTTCGAGGAAGGCCAACTGCTCTATCGCGAGGTCGCGAAACAGAAGGCGATTTTCCAGACCGGCTCACAACAACGCTCCACGGCAAACTTCCATCAGGCCGTCGAGCTGCTTCACAACGGCGTCCTCGGCAAGGTCCGCCAGGTCGAGGTCGGATTGCCGGCCGGACACAAAGAGCCGATCGGTGACACGACGATTCAGGAACCGCCCGCCAACCTCGACTACGAATCCTGGTGCGGCCCGTCCGAGCTGCTCCCCTACGCGCCGACCTATCACCATCGCAACTGGCGCTGGCGTCTCGCCTACGGCGGCGGTCAGCTGATGGACTGGATCGGCCACCACAACGACATCGCCCACTGGGGCCTGAAACTCGACAAGACCGGCCCCACCGAGGTCGAAGCCGTGAACTGGACCTGGCCGGAATCCAAGGCGGTCTACGACGCACCGGTCGATTTCGACGTTGTCAGCCGCTACGCGGACGGCACCCTTATCCGCATCTCCACCCGGAACGAGGGGGGCACCCGATGGATCGGCGACAACGGCTGGATCCACGTCAACCGCGGCAAACTCGACGCCTCGAACAAAGGCTGGCTCAAGCCGGGATTCAAAGCCGGACCGCACACCGCCTACAATTCCCCCGATCACACCCGCAACTTTGTCGACGGCATCAAGACCCGCACCGAATGCATCTGCCCGGCCGAAACAGGCCATCGCTCCGTCACCCCCGGTCACCTCGGGCATGTCTCCGCCAAGATCGGTCGGAAGATCAAATGGGATCCGAAGAACGAACGCGTCATCGGCGACCCCGACGCCGAAAAGCGGCTGAAAGCCGACTATCGATACCCCTGGAACCTCGCTTAAGTCTCAAAGAATGAAAATCGCACTGACTGGAAAATCTCTCGTCGCAGGACTCGACCTCGCCCCGGGTGGCGCCGCCTTCAAGGGCGTCAATCCCGCCGACAACAACGCCCTCGAACCCGCCTACACCGCCATCGTCGCGGAGGATGTCGACAAGATCGCGGAACGGGCCGCAGCCGCCTTCGCGGAATACCGGATGAAGTCGGGCACGGAACGCGGCGCTTTCCTCCGCGCGATCGCCGCCAACATCGAGGCCGCCGGTGACGACATCGCCGAACGCATGCCCGCCGAAACGGGACTTCCCGAAGGCCGCGCGCGTGGCGAGACGGGACGAACCGTCGGCCAGCTCCGCATGTTTGCCGCGCTCGTCGAGGACGGCTCCTGGGTGGATGCCCGCATCGACACCGCGCAACCCGATCGACAACCGCTGCCCAAGCCCGACGTGCGCTCCATGCTTCAGCCGCTCGGACCCGTCGTCGTTTTCTGCGCCAGCAATTTCCCGCTCGCCTTCTCCGTGGCCGGCGGCGACACCGCCTCCGCCCTGGCGGCCGGCTGCCCCGTCATCGTCAAGGCGCATCACGCCCATCCCGGCACCGCCGAGATCGTCGGCCAATGCGTTCAGGCCGCCGTCGAAAGCTGCGGCATGCCGGCGGGAACGTTTTCCCTGGTCTACGGCGGAGGTCGCGAGATCGGCACCGCGCTGGTCAAGGATCCCCGCGTCAAGGCGGTCGGTTTCACCGGCTCGCGCGCCGGCGGCACGGCCCTGATGAAGGTCGCGGCCGCTCGCCCCGAACCGATCCCGGTCTACGCCGAAATGAGCAGCATCAACCCGGTGCTGATTCTTCCCGAAAAACTCGCGACCGAAGGCGAGGCCATCGCCAAGGCCCTGGCCGGGTCCGTGACCATGGGAATGGGCCAGTTCTGCACCAACCCGGGCCTCATCCTCCTGCCCGCCGGCGCGGCGGCGGACCGGTTCGCCACAGTTCTGAAGGAAAGCCTCGCGGCCTCCCCCAACGGCTGCCTGCTGAATTCCGGCATCACGGACGCCTATCGCGACGCGCTCAAGGCCCGATCCACCCTCAAGGCGGACGGTTTTGAAATCCTGCACGAGCAGCCCGGCGAAGCCTGTCAGGTCGGCACCGCGCTCTACCGCGCGACGGCCACCGCTTTCCTCGCAAATCCCGTTCTCGCCGAGGAAGCCTTCGGCCCGTCCACCTTGCTGATCACCTACACGAACGAGGACGAACTGCTCTCCGTCATCAACGCGCAGGAAGGCCAGCTCACCGGCACGATCCACGGAACGGACCAGGATCTGAAATCCAATTGCCGGGCGGGTTACGCCCTGCACGAGCGCGTCGGCCGCCTGCTCTTCGGTGGTTTCCCGACGGGTGTCGAGGTCTGCCACGCGATGGTTCACGGGGGACCGTTTCCCTCCACCAGCGACGGTCGCAGCACCTCGGTCGGCACCATGGCGATCAACAGATTCACCCGCGCGATGTGTTACCAGAACGCGCCCCAGATGTGCCTGCCGGAGGAACTGAAGGACGGCAATCCGCTGGGCATCGTCCGCCTCGTCGACGGCAACCGGACAAAGGCCTGAACGAACATGAAGAAATTGTTGATCCTGCTGACCCTCGCCTGCGCGACGCTTCAACTTGCCGCGGCCAAACCCAACATCCTCGTCATCCTCGTCGATGATCTGGGCATCACCGATCTCGGTTGTTACGGCGCGACCGATCTGAAGTCGCCGAACATCGACCGGCTCGCCGGCGAGGGGATGCGCTTCGGAAATTTCTACGCAAACTGTCCGGTCTGCTCGCCGTCCCGCGCGTCGCTCATAACCGGCCGCTTCCCGGATGTCGTCGGCGTCCCGGGCGTCATACGAAGTCACCCGGACAATTCGTGGGGTTATCTGGATCCGAACGCGGTCACGCTGCCGCAGATCCTGAAGCAGGCCCGCTATCGCACCGGCATGGTCGGCAAATGGCACCTCGGCCTCCAGTCGCCGAACCGGCCGAACGAGCGCGGCTTCGAATGGTTCAAGGGCTTTCTCGGCGACATGATGGACGATTACTACAACCATCGGCGCCACGGAACGAACTACATGTATCACAACGAACGCGAGATCGATCCGAAAGGCCACGCGACGGACCTCTTCACCGACTGGGCCGCGGAATACATCCGGTCCGCCCCCTCCGACTCGCAAGGCAAGCCCTGGTTCCTCTACCTCGCCTACAACGCGCCGCATACCCCGATCCAACCGCCGGAGGAATGGATCGCAAAGGTCAAGGCGCGGGAGCCGGGTATCACTGAAAAACGCGCCAAGCTCGTCGCCCTGATCGAGCACATGGACGCCGGCATTGGCAAGGTTCTCAAATCGATCCGGGACAGCGGGCAGGAGCAGGACACCCTCGTCATTTTCTCCTCCGACAACGGCGGCCAGATCGAGGTCGGCGCCAACAACCTCCCCTGGCGCGACGGCAAGCAAAGCATGTACGAGGGCGGACTCCGGGTCGCCGGCATCGCCAAGTGGCCCGGTCACATCAAGGCCGGCTCGGAAACCGCGCACACCGCCGCCACCATGGACATCCTCCCGACACTCGCGGAATTGACCGGCGCCACGCCGCCCCGGCCGATCGACGGCAAATCCTTCCTGCCGACCCTCCTCGGCAAAGCCGGCCAGCAGAAACACGACGAACTCTACTTCTGTCGCCGCGAAGGAAACGCCCGCTACCAGGGCCTCACCACGCAGGCGCTCCGGCACGGTGATTGGAAGATTTTGCAAAACAGCCCCTTCGCGCCGATTGAGTTGTACAACCTCAAGAACGACCCCTACGAGACCAAGGACATGGCCAACGCCAATCGCCCCGTCTTCAACGAGTTGACACGCCGCCTCCGCCTGCACGTTCAGGAAGGCGGCCGCACCCCGTGGCAGCCGCCACGCCACCCTTGAACCAAGCCCGACGCGACAAGCGGTCGGGAACCGCATCAAAACCAATGCCCTCGCTCCTCCCGTCCGCAAATCTCGTCGCCCTGCTCCTTTTCACAACGGCAACCGGCCACGCGGGCGACTGGCCCACGTGGCGACACGATTCCGCGCGAGGCGCGCATGCTCCGGAGGCGCTGCCGGAGGCGATGTCCCTCCACTGGCACCGTCAGCTGCCCGCACCCTCGCCGGCCTTTCACGACGTGCGGCTTCAGTTCGATCGGGGTCCGGAACCGGTCGCGAAGGACGGCCGCCTTTTCCTCGCCTCGAGCCGAACCGACAGCGTCACCGCCTACGGGACCCGCAACGGCGAAATCCTTTGGACCCACCACGTCAACGGACCGGTCCGCCTCGCTCCGATTGCCTGGCGGGACCGCGTTCTGTTCGGCTCCGATGACGGATTTTTCTACTGCCTCTCCGCTTCGGACGGATCGTTGATCTGGAAAAAACAAGCCGTGCCGTCGAATCGCAGATTGCTCGGCAATCGAAGACTGATCTCCGTCTGGCCCGTGCGCGGCGGACCTGTCATCCACAAAGATCGCGTCTACTTCGCGGCCGGCGTCTGGCCCTTCGAGGGCGTTTTTATCTATTGTCTGGATGCGGGAACAGGACAACGGATCTGGTTGAACGACGGAGCCGGATTCCTCTACGGCCAACAGCCGCACAACGCCGTCGCCATCGGCGGCATCGCTCCGCAGGGATACCTGCTGATCGACGGCGACGATCTCGTGGTCCCCAGCAGCAACGCCTATCCCGGGCGCTTTGATCTGGAGACGGGCAAACTGAAGGAATTCAACCTGCCCGGCGCGGGACGTTATCCCGGCGGCTGGTTCGCTTCCCTGTCCGAGCCGTCAAAGGATCCCGCCAAAGCCGGCCGACGCAGCCTGCTCGCCGATCTCGGCATCAACGTCGTCCGCCACGAGGACCGCATGCGCTCGGTTGGCAAGCCTGACGTCCGCGCCACGATCCGGGCCGGTTCCCGAGAGTTCCGCTTCACCAACGGATTCCCGAACGTGACCGGCACCATCCACTCCATGATCGCGGCGGATGACCGGCTGTTCGTCACCACCACCGAGGGCGGGCTCTTCTGTTTCGGCGCGAAGACGCCGGGCCTTCAAACACGTCGCTTCACGCAGCCCGGTCCACCGGAGAACGCGAAACCGTCCGCCTTGGCTGCCGCGATTCTTGGAACCGTCGAATCCCGCCACGGACACGCCGTGCTTCTGGGCGTGAACGACGCCGCCACCATCGAAGACCTGATTGAAAAAACGCGCCTGAAGATCCTGGTCGTCGAGGAGGACGTGACCGTGGCGAACCAACTTCGCCGCCGGCTGATCGCCCTCGGCCACTACGGAGACCGGGTGTCCGTTTGGCGGGAGAAGCCCGACGCCTTCGCCATGCCGCCGTGGTTCGCCGACCTCGTCGTGGTGGATCAATCGCTCAAGCTGTCCGCCACCGAGCGGGCACGCGTTTTCAAATCCGTCCGTCCCTACGGCGGCAAGATGCTCATTGTGACGACGAACGGGATCGAGACGGCGAGCCGCGAAGGACCGCTCCCCGGTGCCTCGAACTACGAGGGCGATTTCTCCTCCAGCGCGGATGAACTCGTGAAGGCTCCCCTCGGCGTCCTGTGGTTTGACGACACGCTCAGCCATTTCAAACGCTCGCCGCAACCCCGCTTCATCGACGGCGTGATGGTGTCCAACAACAAGGATTGGCTGGACGCCTCGACCCGCAAGGGGGGCGTCGATTACCGCCTCCAACCCGCGATGTTTTCCGACGTCTACACCGGGCGTCAGCTCGAATCCGAAGAGACCGAATGGATGAAGTTGCAATCATACGCGCGCACCGACACGACGACGATCCAGCCAAGTCAATATCGCCCTCCCACACAGACCAACGACTGGAAACCCGGCGCGCCCAAAGCGGGCACACGCCGCAATCCGCTCACCGGCGAAGAGGAGGCGCGCACCTTTCCGAAGAGCTACGGCTGCGATGGCGGTTTCGACTACGGCCACATCTACACAATGCGTTCCGGCACCGCCGCCTTCTACGACAAGCGTGCGGAGAGCGGGACGATCAACATCAGCGGTCCCCGTTCCGGTTGCTCCAACAGTGTCATTCCCGCGAACGGCGTGCTCAACGTCCCCTACTTTTACAAGGGCTGCACCTGCAGCTATCCGCTCCCGACCGGACTTGCCTTGTACAGCCTGCCTCCAAGCCACGAGCAATGGGCGACCTGGGACGAAGTTCCGGCCGCAAAGCTGAGCGGCAAGATTCAGCGTGTCGGAATCAACCTGGGCGCGCCCGGCGACCGAATGACCGACGACGGCACGCTTTGGCTTGAGCACCCGAATGCCGGTGGGCCTTCACCCCGCGTCCGCGTCGAAACCACTCCCGCGAACCCCGGGGCCTACTACCATCACTCCGTCTGGATCAAGGGCGGCCAAGGTTGGCCGTGGGTCGCCGCGTCCGGTGTCGAGGACCTCCGGTCACTGACCGTTCATGGGCTCAAGCCCGGCCGCTACCTCGTGCGTCTGGTCTTCGCCGAACCCGGTACGGCCGAGCGCCGCTTCGACGTCGAACTTCAAGGCCGCAAGGTCCTCACCGACTTCTCGCCCGCAAGAACGGCCGGCGGGCACATGAAGGCCGTGACCCTCCCCTTCCCGAACATCACCAGCAGCGGCACCCTCACCGTGAACCTCACCGCCCGCGCCGGTAAAACCCAGCTCAGCGGCCTCGAAATCATCCCTTCCAACCAAGGCGCCGCCGAACCCTTGAACCTGCCGACCCGGGAATAGCGCCCCAAGGACAAAGCTTTGGGATGGCAATGCCCGCTTTCCAAAGCAACCTTCTCCCCGTTTTCAACAAGGAGATGTCAAACGGTCAAAATCAAAATCCGGAGCAAAAGGCGCGTGATCTGATCGACGCCCAGCTCCGCTCTGCGGGCTGGGCGGTTCAGCCAAAGAACGCCATCGACTTGAACAGCGGCGAAGGCCAGGCGATCCGCGAATACCAGACCGACTCCGGCCCGGCGGATTACGTTCTCTTCGTCGATGGCAGCCCCGTCGGCGTGATCGAGGCCAAGAAGGAAAAGCTCGGCCAGAACATCACCACCGCGGAGGACCAGACGGGCGACTACGCCGCTGCCAAGCTCAAATGGGTCCAGTCCACCGGCACCCCCCTTCCCTTCCTCTACGAAGCCACCGGCGTCATCACCCGCTTCACCGACCAGCGCGACCCCAAGCCCCGCTCGCGCGAAGTCTTCTCCTTCCACCGCCCCGAGACCCTCCGCGAACGACTCGCCGTCGGCCCCTCACTACGCCGCCGCCTCGCCGATGACATCCCGGCCCTCGACCCCACCGGCCTGCGCGACTGCCAGGTGAGCGCCATCACCAATCTCGAAAACTCCCTCGACAAGGCCAAGCCACGCGCTCTCGTCCAGATGGCCACCGGCTCCGGGAAAACCTTCACCGCCATCACCTCCATCTACCGCCTGCTCAAGCACGCCCGGGTGAAGCGCGTCCTCTTCCTCGTCGATACCCGCAACCTCGGCGAGCAGGCCGAACAGGAATTCATCGCCTACACCCCCAACGACGACAACCGCTCCTTCCCCGAACTCTACACCGTCCAGCGCCTCGCTTCCTCCCACGTCCCGAAAGACGCGGAAGTCTGCATCTCCACCATTCAGCGGATGTATTCCATCCTCCAAGGCCGGGAAATGACCGAAGGCGAAGATGAGCAAAACCCCGCCGAGTCCGCCCCGCTCAAGCGCAAGGAACCGCTCCCCGTTTCCTACAACGAAAAAGTCCCGCCCGAGTTCTTCGACCTCATCGTCATCGATGAGTGCCACCGCTCCATCTACAATCACTGGCGGCAGGTCCTCGAATACTTCGACGCCTTCCTTGTCGGCCTCACCGCCACCCCCAGCGGACAGACCTACGGTTTCTTCAAACAAAACCTCGTCTCCGAATACACCCACGAGGACGCCGTCGCCGATGGCGTCAACGTCCAGGGCGAGACCTACCTAATCGACACCCAGGTCACCCAGGAAGGCGGCAAGATCTTCAAAGGCCTCGTCGAGAAACGCGAAAAGCTGACCCGCCGCCAAATCTGGGAACAGCAGGACGAGGACAAGGACTACTCCGCCAAGAAGCTCGACACCGAAATCGTCAACCCCTCCCAGATCCGCACTGTCATCCGCACCTTCCGCGACAAGCTCCCCGAGATCTTCC
>JADHOF010000054.1 GCA_016779125.1 Verrucomicrobiia bacterium
GCTGCGAATCCGGGAAGGTCGAGCAGATGGCAGGCGTCGTTTTCCGCTACCAAGATGAGCGCAACTCCTACGTGATCCGTGCAAGCGCCTTGGGAAATACGCTCCGCTTCTACAAATTCGTAGACGGGCGACGCAGTGCCCCGATCGGCCCGGACATCCCGATTCCAGCTCAGGTTTGGCATGAAATTCAGATCACCTGCGTCGGCAACACCATTCGCTGCTCCTTTAACGGCAACGAAGTCCTTCCGACCCTGACAGACAACACTTTCAACCGGGGAAAATTGGGCTATTGGACCAAATCCGACTCGGTCAGTTATTTCGCGAACACGGTCGTCAACTACACGCCCCGCATTTCCCTCGGAACCCGGATGGTAACCGAATTCATTGAGGATCGTCCGTCGGTGGAAAACATCACTCTCTACGTCCCGAAAGGGAACGAAAAGACGCTGACTGCCGTGGCAAGCGGCGATGCCTCCGAAATCGGAGGCGTGGCCCACGAAACCGCCACGGAAGTCTTCACCAACGACGCCGTCTACTACCACCGGGATTCCGAGAACAATCGCGTCATCGTGATGACAACGCTGCACGACCGAAATGGCGACACAGTGGCGCTCATCAAGATCGTCTCGAAGCGTTTCTTTGGGGAATCAGAGAAAACCAGCGTCTTTCGCGGCAAACGGATCGCTTCGGAAATGGAGCGGCGTTTCACGGACGCCTTTCAGCTGACGGAATGAAGCAGGTTGTCGAGTTCAACGGATCGTCCCCAAAGGATGTGGAAGGCTTCGTCGTCGAGGCCCGGCTAGATTTCAAGCCCTTCCGACGAGTCGTCATTTCTCCCGAAGGAACGGTGATCTTCGACATCAACCGCAACGAAATCCGTTTTCCCGGCGTTTCCTACCATCATCCGCTGCTTCTGACCGTGCTAAAAGTTGCCGGAGCCTCCTTCGACCCGGTCACCGTTCACGAAATCCCGCCCAGCCAGAGCGGGCAGAAGGAGCTGCGCTGCTCGGCCCGCTACGCCTGGGGTCAGGACCGCATCGCCTGAACACCTCGCAGAAATGCGAAGAGCCGGCCCGACACGGTAAAGATTTGTAAGGCTTGCGTTAATCTCGGCCCACCGCCTCCGGGTTCCACCTGAGATTCCCTCTCAGATGAGATAAAGGCGGCCAACCTGCTCCCTAGGTTGGCATGAAATCAGCCATCTTCCTCGAGCGCGACGGCATCCTCAACGACGCGACCATCGCGAACGGGCACGCCCAATCCCCCCTGCACATGGCCGATTTCAGAATCCGCCCCGGGGTCGCCGAGGAGCTCACCCGCCTCCGGGAAGCCGGCTTTCTCCTCATCGCCACCACAAACCAGCCTGGCCTGGCCGACGGCCGCCTTTGCCGCTCCGAACTCGACCTGATGCACCGATTCCTGGCCCATCGCCTCCCCTTGGACGAAATCATGGTCTGCCCGCACGCGGAGGACGACAACTGCCATTGCCACAAGCCCGAGGCGGGTCTCTTCACCGAGGCCGCGTTCAAATGGCATCTGGACATGGATTTCAGCTTCGTGGTCAGCGACAAATGGTACGACGCCGCGGCGGCGCACGTCGCCGGCTGCAACTCGATCCTCATCGAATCACCCCTAAACGGACAGGGTCATCACGATTTTGTGGTCAAGGATCTCGCGGCCGCGACCGACAAGATTCTTGGGCTCCACAGCCCGAACGGCCACATCACCCCCGAGGTCGCCGTGGCCTGAACTCTCCCCATCCGGCAAAATCCCATAAACGCGCGCTTCAATCTCCATCGCCGCCTCCACACCTTTTCGGAAGGCTCCGGCCCGCAACGCGATCACCGTCGTCCGTCGACCGTCGCGTATTGCGATCAAAGCGGCGAAATCGTCCCCTTCACTCTTCGCTCCTCCCCTCGCGAAACCACGCAAACCAAGACTTCGGGCAACTGATCTCCACAACAAACAACCCGCTCGGGTGAAATCCGGGCATTATTGCCTTCACGCTCGCGGGCCGGAGGTTATTCTCACAACCGGTTCGGTCATCGGACCCTCCGGTATAGATATGAAGAAGCCCTTCTTCAAAAAGCTCTTCCAACATCGCAACAATTCGGAAATCAGCGACCTCAAGGTCGCCGCCGATGGCGGCGACGCGTCGGCACAATTCCAATTGGGGCTGGCCTACAGCACCGGTCAAGGCGTCACGGATGACGCGATCGAGGCCGCCCGCTGGTTCAAGGCGTCCGCCCAGGCCGGCAACGCGGATGCCCAGAACGCCCTTGCGCTTTGCTACGACCACGGCAGCGGCGTTTCGCAGGATCCCGTGAAAGCCGTCGAATGGTACACCCGGGCGGCCGAGCAGGGTCACGCCTCCGCGCAAAACAATCTCGGCCTGAGCTACAATCGCGGCGACGGCACGGAGCGGGATTTCGCCGAGTCCGTGCGCTGGTTCCGAGCGGCGGCCGAGCAAGGTTATCCCGACGGCCAATACAGTCTGGGCCTCGCCTACTACCGGGGAGAGGGCGTCGATCAGGATTTCACCAAAGCCATGAAATGGCTGCACAAGGCCGCCGAGCAAGGCGAGGTGAACGCGCAGTTCCGGCTCGGTCGCGTCATCTACAAGTTCGCGGAAAATCGGGCAGCCTTCAAGGAGGCCGCGCGTTGGTTCAAGGCCGCCGCAGACCAAGGCCACGCCGAGGCCTCCTTCAATCTCGCCATGTGCTATACGGACGGAAAAGGCGTTCCTGAAAATCTGGTCGAAGCCGCCAACTGGCTCGAACAATCTGCGGAACAGGGTCACGCCAAATCGCTCTACGAACTCGGCCGCCGCCATTTTACAGGTTTGGGCACGATCAAGAACGAATCCGAAGCCGTCCGCTATTTTCGCGTCGCCGCCGAACAGCGAAGCGTCGAGGCGATGTTCCAACTCGCCCAGTGCTACGTCGAAGCCAAGGGAACCGCCGAGGATCTACCCCGGGCTTACCGGTGGTTCGGCCTCGCGGCGCTATTCGGGATCGCCGAAGCGGCGGCTTCCAAAGAAGCGGTGGGGGCGCGCATTTCCGCCGAGGAGCGTGAGAAGGCCGACCGAAAGATCGCCGAGTTCGAATATCAACACGGCTGAGCCGCGCGGATTCCGTTCTCGCGGACGACTGCCATCTTCCCAAGCGGCCGCCACTCGGCTTAACTCCGTGCATGAAGCAGCGTCCCCGCCATTTCGCCAGCGACAACTACGCCGGCATCTGTCCAGAAGCCTGGCAATCCCTGCAGGAGGCCAATTCCGGACACGTGCCCGGTTACGGCGACGACATGTGGACGGACAAGGCCGCCGACCTGCTGCGTGAAACCTTCGCCATGGATTGCGAGGTCTTCTTCGTCTTCAACGGCACCGCCGCCAACTCCCTTTCCCTCGCCTCCACCGGCCAGAGCTACAACAGCATTCTCTGCCACGAGACAGCCCACGTGGAGACGGACGAATGCGGCGCCCCCGAATTCTTCTCAAACGGAATGAAGGTCCAGCTGCTCCCGGGCGAACTCGGCAAGATCGATCCGTCCGGCATTGAGCGCATGGTCAAAAAGCGCAGCGACATCCACTACCCGAAACCCCGCGCCGTCAGCGTCACGCAGTCAACGGAACTGGGCACCGTCTACTCGGTCGATGAACTCAAGTCGGTCTGGGCCAAGGCGAAGCAGTTCAATCTCAAGCTTCACATGGACGGCGCCCGCTTCGCGAACGCGGTCGCGTCCCTCGGATGTCACCCCAAGGACATCACATGGGAGGCCGGCGTCGATGTCCTCTGTTTCGGCGGCACCAAGAACGGCACCGCAGTCGGAGACGCGGTCGTGTTCTTCAACCGGGAACTCGCGGAAGATTTCGATTATCGGTGCAAACAGTCCGGTCAGCTCGCTTCCAAGATGCGCTACCTCTCCGCGCCATGGGTCGGCATGCTGCGGAACAAGGTCTGGCTGAAACACGCCGGCCACGCCAACGCCATGGCGAAACTGTTGCACGACGAGCTGGTTCAGATTGAGGAACTCCGCCTGCTTTGGCCCACGCAGGCCAACGCCGTCTTTGTCGAAATGCCCCCGTGGCTTGTCCACTCCCTCAAAAACGACGGGTGGAAGTTCTACACCTTCATCGGTCAGGGCGGTTGCCGGCTGATGTGCGCATGGGACACCACCGAACAAGACGTCCGCGATTTCGTGGCGGATCTGAAACGAGGCCTCGTTGAGGCGCCGCGGGATGTCGATCTCGGCGAAGTCGATCACCGCAAGCTTTGAATCCGAAATGATTCGCCCCGCCCGGCCATCGGATCAAACGGTCATTGTCGAAATCATCGACACCTGCCTGCGCGAAATTGAGGACCGCCTCTTCCTGGACGGCGAGGGCAAGGATCTGACCGACATCGAGAGCGCCTACATCAAAAAGGGTGGAGCCTTCGTCGTGCTCGAAGCGGCGGGAAGCGTCGTCGGCACCCACGCAACCCTCCCTGTCGATCAAGAAAACGGAATCATCACCTTTCGCCGACTTTATTTGCGACGCGAGTATCGGGGGCGCGGCCACGGCCGAAGGCTGATGCAGTGGGCCATCGATTGGAGCCGCGACCACGACTTTCGGGAAATCGCCTTCTGGTCCGACATTCGATTTACGCGGGCTCACCGTTTCTTCGAATCTTTCGGCTTCGAAAAAGGCGAAACGCGGAACATGAACGACACACCCCTCCCCTACTCGGAATACCGCTTCCGGCTGCGCCTTTGAAGCCTCCGGCTCAGGACGCGGTTTCCGCGGCCTTTCGCCGGCAGATGAAAAGGCCTTCCTGTCCCTCGCACGAAACAGTCTGCTCCAACACATCGATCCCCTCCTTGCCCAACCAGGCACGAACGGTGTCCGGCGTGTGCCGGTAACTGTAGAAAACCCGCAGGCTGTCCCCCTCACGAAAGGTGAATTTCTCCTCGTCCAGATGGATCACCCGATCGCGCTTCAGATCGAATCGGGCCACCACCCGGATCAGGCCCGTTTCATTCGCGTTCTCCTCGATCTCAAAGCGCAGCCGGCCGTCCTTTGCGTCGAAACCGAGGTCGATCAGGAGGGACATCAACCACGCACGGGTTTCGGCGTTGTCATACTGCGGCAACACCTTCTCAACGCCGGCGCGATAGTCATCCCCCGGCGCGAGGTTGGCCGAGAACACCAGAATATCCTGGGCTCGAATCAACGAGGCGAGACGAGGCAGAATCTGTGCCGGTTCGAAGTTCGGAATCATCCCGAGAAAATTGATGATTCGCGTCGAGTTGCCGGTGGTCTGCGTGATGAAAATCCGCTGCAGATCGTCGGCCGTCACGAAGTCGGCGACCAGGTCATGCACATGGCGCTCGTCCAGCAGCGTCAGGGCGCGCTGCCGAGCCGTGAGCACCAACGGAAGGCTGGCGTCGCAGGCCGAGTAGACAAGCATCTTGCCCCGCTTGCGCAACTGTTGCAGCAGCATGAAATCCTTGAGGCCGGCTCCGCAGCCAAGACCGATCACGTGCACCGCCGGAGAGGTGGCCAGCGTCGCGATCTTGATGAAGGCCTGCTCGTAGCCGGCCCGGCTTTCGAGATCGTTCCGCGACGGCGAGTAGCGCCGGTGCAGCTCCAGCCATTGCTGGGCCTGCCGCCGGCTCTCGTAATGGAACTTGTGGTTGATCTCCCGCGTGCGCAGAGATTCCGCCAACTCGCGCCCGACCTGTTCCGGGAACTGACTGGAGTGGACGTTTACGGGGATGATCATGAGGTGGGGTCGGATGAACGCCGACCTACCGTTTCGCCTCAAGCACGCTTCCGAGCAGCGAATTCAGGCGCTTCACCATCGCTCGCGGATCCTCCATCAGACCCGCCATGATCAGCGCGTTGTCCAGCAGCTGTTCGGTCACCTGCCCGGCAAGCCCCTCGTCCGTCGCGCGAAGCTCGTTGAGTTTCACGATGACCGGGTGGCGGGGATTGATCTCCAAATCCATCGGCATCGGCGGCAGGTCGCCGTCGCGCCCAAGATTCCGCATCATCTGCCGCATTGTGGCGGTCATTTCCTTGTCTTTCGCAAGCAACACGACCGGGCTGTCAACAAGACGATTCGAGGTGCGCACTTCATCGACGGATTGATCCAGCCGGGTCTTGATCCAGCCGGTCAGTTCCTTGGATTGTTCCTCACTGAGGCCTTCCGTCTGTTCATCATCGAGTTTCAGATCCGCCTTTTCCGCCGACACGAGTTTCTTCTCGTTGTAGTCGGCGAGTCGTTCCATCACGAATTCGTCGGCCGGATCATAGAGGAAGAGCACCTCATATCCGCGCGAGCGAAAGACCTCATAGTATGGAGCGCTCTCGCCCGATTCACGATTGTAGGTGGTGAGATAGTAGATCTCCTTCTGATCGTCCTTCATCCGGGCAATGTAGTCGTCCAACGACGTGGTCTTGCCCTTCTCGGCGAAGGAGGAATCGAAGCGAAGCAGCTTCGCAATCGTGTCCTGGTTGGCGTAGTCGGTCAGAAGTCCTTCCTTCAGGAAGCGATGAAACTCCTTGTAGAAGGCGGCGTATTTTTCCGCGTCCTTCTCGGCTTCCTCGGCGAGATACTTCAGGAAGCGCTTTGTGATCACGGACTTCAGCTTTTCCATCAGCGCCGAGTCCTGCATGCGTTCGCGGGAGATGCTCAGCGGCAGATCTTCGCTGTCGACCACGCCGCGCACAAAGCGCAGCCATTCCGGCAGCAGCCCTTTGGCCTTCGGCTCGATCAGCACCTTGCGACAATAGAGATTCACCTCGGGATCGGATTTGCCGAAGCCCATCGACTCCATGTTGCGCTTGGGCACGAAAAGCAGGGCCTGAATGGCGAGCGGCGCGTCAACCGAATAGTGAAGCCGGTATTGAGGCTCGTCGAAATCGTGGCCGACGAACTGGTAGAACTCCTTGTATTCCTCGTCCGTGATCTCGCTCTTGTTCCGCGTCCAGAGCGCCTGAACGGTGTTGACCTGCTTGTCGTTCAACCGGATGGGAAACTGGACGAAATTCGAGTACCGCTTGATGACGGTCTCGATGCGGTGCTCCTTGGCGAACTCTTTGGCGTCCTCCTTGAGATGCAGCGTGATGCGCGTTCCGCGTGGCAGGTCGGCGGCGGGTTCGATCGTGTAGCCGGCAGCGCCCTGGCTTTCCCACTTGTGACCGCCCTCCTCGGGTTCACTGGACCGGCTTTCCACCGTGACACGATCCGCCACCATGAACGCGGAATAAAACCCCACGCCGAACTGGCCGATGAGATTCGATCCCGCCTTTTTTTGTTCAGCAAGCTGCTGAAAAAAAGCCTTCGTGCCGGAATGCGCGATCGTGCCCAGATTGGCCGCCAGATCCGCCTCCGTCATCCCGATGCCCGTGTCCGTGATCGTGACGGTGTTCGCCTCTTCATCCAAGGCGACGGCGATCAGCGGCTCCACATCCGGATCCAGGACGGGGGATTCGCCACCGGATTGGCGAAACCGGAATTTCTCACAGGCATCGGCGGCGTTTGAGATGAGTTCGCGGACAAAGACTTCTTTGTCGGTGTAGACGGAGTGGATGACGATATCCAGCAACTGCTGGATTTCCGCTTGAAATGTGTGGGTCTGTGGTTCGCTCATTTTCTCGGTCAGGATCTCTCGGTTTGAGCTCCGAAGGGGCGGAACTGAAAACAATCAGACAGACAATCGCAAGGCCGAAGCGTTCGAAAATCAGCGCCCGATGCAAAGATACTTCCAATTGCCACTCTTACGGTCGCGGCATCCAACAAAAAAACCCGCCGAGCAGAAGCCGGGCGGGTTTCGAAAAAGTGGGAAATAGATCGTTACTTGCCAACGCGGCCACTGAAGCCGGCCTTGGCGAGGGCGTTGAGAACCGCCTGCGGTTCAAAGTTGCCGCTCACTTCGAAGGACTTCGCCTTGTTCGCGACCGTGTCGCCCGTCACGCCGTCCACGCCCGCGAGCGCCTTCTTCACGCTCTTCGTGCAGCCGCCACAGCAGAGGTGCACCCCCTCAATCGTGGCAGACTTGACCTTGCCTTCGGCAGCTTTGGCGGTCGGCACCTTGAGCTTTCCGTCGCTTTGACCGGAATAGCCACCCTGTGAAAGGGCTCCCAACGCCTTCTTCAGGTCCGACTCGGAGCCAACCAAGGTGACCTTGCCGGAGTCCTTGTCGATTTCGGAGGTGACGCCCTTGGATTTGGACAGAGCTTTTTCGACCCCTTTCACACAGGACTTGCAGCAAAGATGCACGCCGCTGAGCTTGACAGTTTCCGCGTTGGCGGACGCGCTCGCGACCGAAATGGCCGCGACGACAAACAGGGATGTGATGATGTTTTTCATTGGTTGAAACAGGATTCTTCAAACGGACGCTAACGACCGCGTTTCCGGCTGGCAATCTTGGACAGCATCCACTGCCGGAACATTCGATGAGTTCACAAGAGCTTCTCATGCATGGGGTCATCCGGCCGCCAACGCCAGAAAACACGCAGGCCCGGAATCGGCCAAACTTTGGAGGGCACATCGCCGGTCTGCATCCGGCGGACCATTCGGTGCCCGGGGAAGAGGCTGACACTCCAGCTGAATCGCTCGCGATTATTGATAAACGCCAATCGGTCGCTCTCGTAGCGGACGAGTTCGCGCTTCCATTTCGGAATCCCCCGGTTCTTCGCGGCCCAATCCTGGAAAAAAGCGTTGAAATCGACCGCGTCGCACCACGCGTGCGAACCGGCCTGCAACGGACTCTGCAAGACGTATTCCCGAAACGCTTCTCCGAATCGGGCTCCCAGGCATTTCACGGAGCAGGGAAGCAGGCACGTGACGCTTTCCAGCCGCTGAAGGCGAACGGATTTTGAAAAATCGTGAATCTGGTCCTCCGGCACCTCCGCCAGCATTCGTGAGGACTCGGGACAAAGCCCGAACTCGGCCCCCACCGACACCGGATCGGCGTAAAATCGGACGCGCAACCGGGAGTCGGTGAAGAGCCGCGCGAGCAATTTCTGGGTGGTCGCTAATTCCATCGCCGATGCCGTTTCCCGATCTCCCGGGCCCGGGCCACGCGGTCCAGCAAGCCCTCGATCGAGGACAGCTTGTCGTGCTGCTCAATCAGAATTCCCCGGATCGGAGCCCGTTCGATCACGGCATCCAAAAGCTTCCAGATCACCCGTTCGTCGTCGGAGTTGCTCCCCTCCGAGACCTCGTCGATCTGGACCTGCACCACGCGATCCATCGGCAGCCCGGCAACCGTCTGGAAGGGATCGCGACCCCGATCCGTCGTGTGACGAAAAAGGCTGTCAATATTGAGCTGCATCCCGCAGCCGCCCCAACCAAGCACCTCGCGGATAAATTCATCCTCCGACATCTCGGCTCCGGGGAGGTCGAATTTGTAATCGACGTTTTCCAGAATCAAGGGTGCGGCGATCTTGCGCCTCACCGTAATCATGTTCCGGGCGACCACATCGACCGCTTCACGCGTGTAAGGCAACGGGGCCGGCTGACCAAACTGAATCCCCCCCGCGCGGGTGTATCCGATATGCTCGCTCCACCATGGGGGGCGCAGGCTGCGAAGCAGATCCGAAACCTGCTCCAAGTACCCGCCATCAAGCCCTTCGGCGCTGCCCAGCGAGAGATTCAGCGTGTGCGGTATGATGGTGAAATGCTCCGTCAGCCGTTCCAATTCCTCGCGCTTGTCGGGACCCGCGAAAAGATAGTCGTCGGCAAGAATTTCCACAAAATCGATATCCGGCTGATTTTGCAGGATCTGATCCCGGTGCCGGCCTCGATACCCGACGCCGACGCCGAGACGGGGCAGGTTTGCCAGCAAATTGCTTATTTCAGTCTTGCGGCCCACAACAGGGGGGAGTTTTCACAGAAAAACGACAGGATCGTAACATCAAAAACCATAAAAAGCGGATGCGGTTTGAATCTGTGGAAACCGAATTCCGATGACGAGGAAAAGATAGTGCCAAGTTCCCGACTGCAAAATAGGAGGATGGCCTACGGCAACCGCCGCGCTTCCCCGCCCATCAATCGCCCCGGTCTTCCGGGACTATTCCGATTTCCGAATCGAGCTCCCGAAAACGCACCTTTTGCCCGGGCCGACATTGGGTGAGCCATGAAAGATCGCGGGGATCGATCATCCCCAGTTTTGGATAGCCCCCAACGGTCGGCCCGTCTCGCATCGTCACGATCGGCTGACCACCCCCCGGAATCTGAATGCTGCCGATTCGGACAGGCTCGCTGATCATTTCCAGCCCGGGCACCGGCACCCCGGGCCCGTTCAAGCGGTAGCCGCTGCGGTCGCTCTTTGAGGAAACCTCCCACTCGGACTCGAAAAAAATTACCCGGGCCTCCGCCTCCACTTCAGCCCATTGGGGCCCCCGCCAGACTCGCAACACTGGCGGCTTCAGAAAATCTCGCTGCTCGTCCCACGCCGCAACCCGGCCCGCCACCGACGCCGACAAATGCAAATGCGATGCCTCGCGCCGGTACAACCTGTCCCCGGCGGCCAACATCTTCCCGATACCGGCCCGGGCGCTCACACTCGCGCTGCCAAAGCGGACCTCCCCGGCAAAACCACCGGCGAGTGCGAGGTAAATCCAGACGCCCTTGCGATTCACCGGAAACACAAGCTCCGATCCGGCCAACACCTGCACCGCGTGCCAGTCCGCGACCGTCGAGCTCGCGTCCGCCCCGGTCACCGCCAACCAACAGGTCTTCAGCACGCGGATCCGCTGACCTTGCAACAGCATCTCCAACACCGGCGCGTCGGGCGGATTGTCCAGCAGCACGTTGGCGACACGGGCGGAATGATCATCCATGGCACCGGACATCGGCACACCGAATCGTCTCCAACCAATTCTACCCAGATCCTGAATGGACACACCCATCCCCGGATCGGTTACCTCCAAAATCGGACTCTCTGAAATGTCAGGCATGGGTTTGGTCGGCGGAGTCAACGGGTTCCTTTTTCACTTGGCAAGATTCGAGACAATGCCGGCGACATCCCACTTTTCATTCCTCCTTCGCGATCTCCAACCACGGGCGGCCTTCAACAACCTTCCGCAATCGTCGCCCCATCTCGTGTGCCAACGCGCTCATCTCACCAGCCTCCGTTGGTTCAAGCGCCCTCTGACAGTTGAAATCCCAAAGTGAAAGCCAATGATCAAAGAATTCCGGCCGGATTCCGATCTGCAAATGCGCTCCGGCGAATCCGCCGCGATATCCCGACGGCCCGCCGGTCTGCAACGCCCAGAAGTCGGCGATCTTCGCGAGATGGGTTTCCCAGTCCTTGATGTGCGCGTTGAAGATCGGCCCCAGGACCGCGTGTTGCCGCACATCCATGTAGAACGGACGGATGAATCCGAGAATCCCGGCGTGTCCGCCCAGTCGCTCGTACAGGCTGCTCACGATCTTGCCTCCACCAATTTCCATTGTTCGCCCACGCCACGCCGCTGAATCCACTCGTTCAGCGACGATCGATCAATCAGTTCATCCGACACCAAGAGCATGGAACGAATATCCCGCAGGTGTTTATCCGATCCTCCTTCGCGATAATATTCCAGTTTGCGCACAATGACATTTTCAGGAGGAGCGACCCGAACGCTCATGCCTTCGATTTCATACTGTCGAGAATTCCGATAGGCCCAAAGGTCAAACGGGTCCCCGGTGAAAAGAAAGAAATCCGCTTTCAGGGATGAGGACGCGTGAATGACATTGAGTTGGGCGTTGTGCCCACGTTCAAGCTCACTCGCGATCACCTCGGGCGGCGGCAGATAGAAATCATTCTCTGGAAACGCGCTCCCCAGTCTTGAAATGTCTTCCCTCCGCAACATTACCATCATGTCGATATCCAGAGTAAACCGTGGTTCGCCGTATAGCATCGCGGCGACGCTCCCGCACACGGAGTATCGGATCTCGTGTTCATTCAACGGCTGAACGAACAAGCGAAACAGATCAGGTTCTGGCATTGGAAAACACCCGTCTCACCTCGTCGTCTATCCGCGATTCCGACCAGTCCGGATGGAGACTTTTCAAGAAGGCTGCCTTGTGACGACGCGCGGTCCAGTAGAGCTGCCTCGCGATCCGCCAGCGCTCGGCAGGTGTCTTCGAACGCAGGATGCCGATCTGCTCCGGCGAGGCTTGTTCGTTCGCAGACACGCCATGATTCTGTTCCGGTCCGCTCAAGCAATCAACTCCGCAACCTTGGCCAGCGCCTCGTTGAGCCTGGCGGCGTCCTTGCCGCCGCCGCGCGCGAGTTCGGGTTTCCCACCGCCCTTGCCGCCCACGATCGGGGCGATGGCGCGGATGATGTCGCCCGCCTTGACCTTGCCAACACAGCTCGGGGAAACGGACGCGATCAGCGTGACCGATCCGTCCGCGGCCCCACCAAGCACGACCACGCCCTCGAACTGACCTTTCAACGCGTCAGCCACCGCGCTGACATGCCCGCCGTCCGCGTCACCCAGATTCTCGACGATCAGCCGCACGCCGCCGACATCCTTCGCCCGCGCGATCAGGTCCTTCGCTCCGGCCGCGGCCTGCGACTGCTGGAGCGCCTTCAATTCCTTTTCCAGCTTCTTCTGTTGGGCAAGGAGGCTTTCCACCTTCTTTTCCAGTTCGCCCAGCGGGGAGTTGAGATGCCCGGCAACGCGACGAATCAGCTCCATCTCGCTCCGGCACTTGTCGAGGGACGGCATGCCCGCCACGGCTTCGATTCGTCGGACGCCGGCCGCGATGGCGGACTCGGCCACGATTCGAAACAAACCGATCTGGCCCGTCGCACGCGTGTGCGTGCCGCCGCAAAGTTCCATGGAATAGCCGTTCAGCTTCCCGGCCTCGCCGCCGATCTGCACCACGCGGACCTTGTCGCCGTATTTGTCACCGAAGAACTGCATGACGCCGGGGTTCTCCTTGATCTCGGCGTAGGGCAGCTCGATCCAGCTCACGGTGCCGTTCTCCAGCACCCGCTCGTTTACCAGACGCTCAATGTCGGCGATCTGCGACGGCGTCAGCGCCGCGCAGTTGAAGTCAAAGGTCAGCTTCTCCGGCCCGACATAGGACCCCTTCTGACTCGCCTCGCGGTTGACGACCTCGTGCAGCGCCCAATGAAACAGATGCGTCACCGTGTGATGCCGCTGAATCGCGTCCCGTCGCGCCGCATCGACGGCCAGCGTGACCTCCTGCCCGACGATCGGTGCCTCGTCGCCGGTGATGAAATGCAGAAAGGTGTCGCCGGTCTTGGTCGTGTCCGTGATCTGCCAGATGCTGCCGCCGGCGGACATCTCGCCCATGTCCCCGAGCTGTCCCCCCATCTCCGCGTAGCAGGTGGACCGGTCGAGAATCACGGCCGTTTTGTCCTTCAACTGCACCACCTCCATCACCCTCGAGGTCGTCGTCAGTTCGTCAAAGCCGACAAAACGCGTCGCGTCGTTCGTTTCGATCTGGGAGAGTTCGACGACCGATTTCTTCTGCGCCTTCCGCGCCCGATCCCGCTGCTGCTCCATCAGTTTTTCGAAGCCTTCGGTATCCACCGTCAGCCCGCGCTCCCGAGCCATGAGCCCGGTCAGATCAACGGGGAATCCGTAGGTGTCGTAGAGCTTGAATGCGAATTCGCCGTCAATCCCGTTGCCATCCCCTTTCGTTCCGACATGCTCCTCGAACAGTGCGATCCCCCGATCCAACGTCTTGTTGAACGCTTCCTCTTCCGTGCGAATAACCTGCTCGACGTGCTTCTGGCGCGAGCGGATTTCGGGAAACACGTCGCCGAAGTGTTCCGCCAGCACGGGCACAAGTTTGAAAAAGAACGGATCGTGCAACCCCAGCGAACGACCGTATCGAACCGCACGACGCAGGATGCGGCGGAGAACATAATTGCGGTCCGTGTTGCCGGGCTGGATGCCGTCCGCAATGGAGAAGCTCAGCGTGCGGATGTGGTCGGCAATGACGCGGAAGGCGACGTCGATCTTCTCCTGCTCGGTTTCACCGGTCGATCCGGCCGCCGGCAGGGTCGACATGTATTTTTTCCCGCTCAGCTTTTCCAACGCGTCAAAGAGCGGGCGGAAGATGTCGGTCTCATAGTTCGAAATAATCGTCGCGAAGTCGGTGAAGTTCTTCGTGCACTGGAGGATGCTGCTGACGCGCTCGAAGCCCATGCCGGTGTCGATGTGCTTCGCGGGCAGCGGCGAGAATGTCCCGTCGGGATTCGCGTTGAACTGAATGAAAACCAGGTTCCAAAGCTCGATGCACTCGGAACTGTCTCCGTTGACGAGCCGGCCCTTGGTGTCGCCGCTCTGGGTCAGGTCCATGTGCAGCTCCGAGCACGGACCGCACGGACCGGTCTCGCCCATCATCCAGAAGTTGTCCTTCTTGTTGCCGTAGACGATGTGCACCGCCGGATCGAGTCCTTCAGCCTCGAAAATCGCCTTCCACAAATCATACGCCTCCTGGTCAAACGCGGCGGGATCGCCCTCGCCGGGTTTGTAGACCGTGGCATACATGCGCTCCTTCGGAAATCCCCACACCCCGGTCACCAGCTCCCACGCCCACTCGATGGCTTCCTTCTTGAAATAGTCCCCAAAGGACCAGTTCCCCAGCATCTCAAAAAACGTATGGTGGTAGGTGTCCAGCCCGACGTCCTCGAGATCGTTGTGTTTCCCCCCCGCACGGATGCATTTCTGGGTATCGGCCGCCCGCCCGGGATCGTAGGGCGATTTCTTCTCTTCAAGGAAGATCGGCACGAACTGATTCATGCCGGCGTTGGTGAAAAGCAGGTTCGGCGCGTCCGGCATCAGGCTGGACGACGTCACGATCGTGTGCTGCTTCGACTTGAAAAAATCGAGAAAGGACTGGCGGATTTCGGCGCTGGTCATGTCAAAAATGGTGTTTTCCAATCCGCGCGCATCGGCACCCGCGAAAATGGGCGCGGAGTGTAGAACGGCCCGCCACGAGAGAGCAAGGGAGCTTGTCGGCTTGAAAAGCACCGCCCAAACAGGACACTCGGTCGATGAATCTGATCAAACGCCCGCGCCGTATCCGCTCCTCGGCGGCAATCCGGGAAATGGTCCAGGAGACCCGCGTGACCGCTGCGGATCTGATCGCGCCCCTTTTCGTGAAGCACGACGATGGGCCGCCCGTTCCCATCGAGTCCATGCCGGGCCAATGCCGCCTCTCGATCGCCGATCTGGTCAAGGAATGCGTCGAGTTGCAAAAGCTCGGCGTGCCCGGAGTCGCCCTGTTTCCGGTGACGCCGGACGAACGCAAGGACCCGCTCGGCAAGGAATCCATGAATCCGGACGGCCTCGGCCCCGCCGCGCTCCGGGCGGTAAAGGAAGCCGTGCCGGGTCTCCTGCTCTTCGCGGACATCGCCTTGGACCCCTTCACATCCCACGGACACGACGGCATTTTGAATGAGGACGGCACCGACGTGCTGAACGATCCGACCGTTGAAACCTTGGCCAAGATGGCGGTTGTTCACGCCAAGGCCGGCGCGGATTTCGTGGCGCCCAGCGACATGATGGACGGACGCATCGGAGCGATCCGATCCGCCCTGGATGCCGCCGGCCTCACCCAAACCGGCATTCTCGCCTATTCGGCAAAGTTCGCCTCCGCCTACTACGGTCCCTTCCGCGAAGCGGTCGGCAGCGCCACCGCCGCCGGCACCCGCTCGCTCGACAAGCGCTCCTACCAGATGAATCCGGCCAACCGCCGGGAGGCGATCAAGGACGCCTTGCTGGACGAGGAGGAAGGCGCGGACATGCTGATGGTGAAACCCGGCGGGCCCTATCTGGACATCATCCGCGAACTCCGCGATACCACGCGACTGCCCATCGCCGCCTATCAGGTAAGCGGGGAATACGCCCAGATACATGCTGCGGCAAAAATGGGCTGGCTGGACTACGCGAAAACCCGTGACGAATCCCTGCTCTCACTGAAGCGGGCCGGAGCCGATATCATTCTGACCTACTTCGCAAGGGAAGCCGCAGCCGGACTCGGGGCGTGATCAGGTCTACAAGGTGTGTCCGTCCTGATCACAGGACGGCACTCCATCGACCCTGGCCGCCGGCAGGTAAATCCCTCCGCCTGGACAAACCGGCAGCCGCGATCCCCGAAAAAAACCGAGCAGCTTGGGGTCGACAAAGGAGTAGGGCGCGTCGCCCTGTTTCCGCTCCAGAAAAGCCCACTCCTGCACGGCATGCTCGATTACCTTGAGGTTTCGAATGCAGGTCGCCCGTTGCGCGTTGTCCCTCGACTTGACGTAGTTCGGAATCGAGATGATCGCCAAGATTCCAAGGATCGAGGTGATGATCATCAACTCAACCACCGTGAAGGCAGATCGGCGCTTATTCCGGCAAGTCAGCTTGATACCATGCATTCAACAACGCTTTCCCAACCCCTGAATCGATTGCGATCCGTGTGTGACCCGATTCGATACAACAAGATCTCAGTCTATCGCGCGCCCGGGCCGTTACAACATCCGGCGTATAGTGATATTCCCTACACTCACCTGCGCAAACGGCGTATTCTCCGAGGAGGCACGAAGACGCAAATTCGCCTTCCCGCAAGCGGTGGTGCAGAATCAAACGTCCTTAATTTGGAGCGGGATCAACCCAGAATCTTGCGGAGTTGCTCCGCGATCTTGATGAAGGCCTGACCCGGCGGGTCGCTCGGCGCGCGGACAACCACGGGCTCGCCACTGTCCCCGCCTTCGCGGATCTCCATGAAAAGCGGCACCTCTCCGAGGAAAGCCGTCTTCTGCCGCTCCGCCTCCTGCCGTCCGCCGCCGTGCCCGAAGATCTCCACCCGATCCCCGTTCGGCGCGGTGAAATAGCTCATGTTTTCCACGATTCCGAGAATCGGCACGTTCACCTTTTCAAACATCCCGATCCCCTTGCGGACAACCCCCAAAGAGGCTTCCTGCGGCGTTGTCACGATCACGCCTCCGTCCAGCGGCACGGTTTGGCAAAGCGACAACTGCGCGTCACCGGTGCCCGGCGGCAGGTCCACCAAGAGATAGTCCAACTCGCCCCAGTCCACCTGTTGGATGAACTGTTGCACCGTCTTCATGATCATCGGACCGCGCCAGATAACCGGTTGGTCATCCTCAAGCAGAAATCCCATGCTCATCAGCTTCACTCCGTGCGCGTTCGGAGGAACCAGCTTGTCCTGCTCGCTCACGTTCGGCCGCTGCTTGATTCCCATCATCAGGGGAATGCTCGGCCCGTAGATGTCACAGTCCAACAGCCCGACCCGCGCGCCGAGAAACTGCAGGGCGCAGGCGAGATTGACGGAGCAGGTCGATTTGCCCACACCGCCCTTGCCGCTCGCGATCGCGACGATGCGCTTGATGCCGGGAGCCTTCTGTTGATTCTGAAAAGGCCCGGCAGCTGCGGCACCCGCCGCCGGCGCGGCAGGCTGCTTGATCTGAACGCTCGCGATGTTCACGCCGGCGATGGCCTTCACCGCGGCTTCCACCTCGGCCTTCAGCGATTGCGCGACCTCCCGGCTGGCGGTGGTCAGCTCCAGCTCAACGCTGACGGCGCCATTGTTGAAAGCCACGCTTTTCACCAGCCCGAAGGACACGATGTCGCGGCTGTAGCCGGGGTAATTGACGCCTTTCAGCGCCGTCAATATCTGTTCGTCACTTGCCATGGATAGATGCGTTTCCCATTCGCGGAGCCGGAAGGGAAACGGAAACAACCCGTGACGTCAATTGCGCGCGCCGTCAAGCGGCTCAATTCGAGGAAAATCTGAACAAC
>JADHOF010000055.1 GCA_016779125.1 Verrucomicrobiia bacterium
GGACAATTGTTTCGCCTGTCACGGACCGGATGCGAACAAGGGGCGGAAGGGAGATCTGCGGCTTGACGACGAAACGGACGTCAAACGCGATCGGGATGGACATCGTGTTGTGTCCGAAGGATCTCCTGACGCCAGCGAACTTGTTGATCGGATCGAGAGTCGGGATCCCGATGATCAGATGCCGCCACCGGATTCAGGGAAGAATCTGACGCCGGGCCAGATTGCCACATTGCGCCGTTGGATTGCCGAGGGCGCGCAATGGGGGAGACACTGGGCCTTTGAAAGCGTCGTCAAACCAGAGGTGGCTGGCGGCAACCTGCATCCGATCGACGTGTTTGTGGACCGCAAGCTACGCGAGTTTGATTTCAGTCCAAACGCGAGGGCCGATCGAAACACGCTCGCCAGGCGACTCTTGCTCGATCTGACCGGATTGCCCCCGTCCGAGGATCAATTGACGCGCTTCCTCAACGATCGGAAACCCGGAGCTTGGGAAAGGCTGGTCGATGCGACGCTTGATTCGTCGGCCTACGGGGAACGGATGGCCTGGGATTGGCTGGAGGCGGCGCGTTACGCGGATTCAAACGGGTATCAAGGTGATCGTGAAAGAACCATGTGGCCTTGGCGCGATTGGGTTGTGAGAGCCTTCAACGACAATCTGCCCTATGATCAGTTCACGATTTGGCAGCTGGCCGGAGATCTCCTGCCCAAGGCGAGCCACGAGCAGATCCTGGCGACCGGGTTCAACCGAAACCACATGATCAACGGGGAAGGTGGCCGCATCGCCGAGGAAAACAGAGTGGACTACGTCTTCGACATGACGGAGACCATGGGAACGGTCTGGCTGGGGCTCACGCTCAATTGTTGCCGCTGTCACGATCACAAGTTCGATCCCATCACCCAGCGCGAATACTACCAGTTCACAGCCTTCTTCAACCAAACTCCGGTTGACGGCAAAGGCGGAAACGCGAAGACACCGCCAATTCTGGATGTGCCAAGCGAGGAGGAGAAGACGGCGATCGCCAAGGCGATGACCGTGGCGACGTCCGCGAATGCAGCCGTTGCCAGCCGAATCAAGATTTTGGATCAGGCGCAGCCCGAATGGGAAAGCCGCATGTTGGCGAGCGTTGCTGCGAACACGTCGGGGGGATGGACCAAACTTCGCGCCGTGAAGGCGACGGCCAAAAGGCAAACGCTCGAGATTGACGCCGACGACGGTGTGCTGGCCTCCGGCGTCTTCCCGCCCGACGACGAATATGTGGTCGAGTATTCAATGAAGGGCGGCACGGTTTCCACGTTTCGTTTGGATGCCAAGCGTCACGACTCCATGCCGAAAGGAGGTCTTTCGCGCAATGATTCCGGTAATTTTGTGCTCTCCGACATCCGATTCGAGATGGTGGACGCTGCAAGCGATGCCAAGGTTCTGCCGATCGTTTCTGCGGAGGCGACCTTCGAACAAGGCGGCCTGAAGGTGGCGAAGGCGATTGATTCGGATCCCGCCAGTGGCTGGGGTGTTTGGGATGGAAAAGCGGTGGATCGAGATCACGCGGCTGTGTTTCGCTTGAAGGTGCCCGTCTTCGTGAAGGACGGAGCGCGCCTTCGGGTGACGCTGAAGTTCAACAGCACCGCCAAGTATCACCTGATCGGATATTTCACGCTGTCGTCCGCACCGGACGCCGGTCCCGGACTCGATATCGTCGATGCGGAACTCGCCGGACTGCTTGGAGTCCATGCGTCCGACCGGGACGCGAAACAAAAGGAGAAGATACGTGAGGCCTACCGCGCCACGGACAAGGAACTCTCAAGCCTTTTGAAGAAGAAATCCGCAGCGACCAATCGGCTGAAATCCCTTCGCGACGCCGTTCCGAAGGTGATGGTGATGGAGGACTTGGCCCGGCCTCGCGGCACCTACATTCTCGACCGAGGGCTTTACAATCAACCCGGCGCGCCGGTTGTCATGGGGGTTCCCGCCTTTCTCCGGCTGCAGGACGATGTGAGAACGAATCGCCTCGATCTGGCCCGTTGGCTTGTTTCGCCGTCGCATCCGTTGACGTCCCGAGTCGCGGTGAATCGTTTCTGGCAGATGCTTTTCGGCACTGGATTGGTGAAGACGGCGGAGGATTTCGGCGTGCAGGGCGAGCATCCCATTCAAAGGGAATTGCTCGACTGGTTGGCCGCCGAATTCGTGGAGAGCGGCTGGGACGTCAAGCGGCTCTTGAAGACAATCGTGATGAGTGAGACCTATCGGCGTGACTCGCGGGTCGTGTCTGTGGGGGATTACGAACGCGATCCCGAAAACCGTTTCCTGGCGCGCGGGCCCCGGTTTCGGATGCCCTCCTGGATGATTCGCGATCAAGCCTTGGCCGCGTCCGGTCTGCTGAATCCGCAACTCGGTGGTCCACCCGTGAATCCGTATCAACCCGCCGGAATTTGGGCCGAGGCGACCTTCGGGAAAAAGTCCTATGAACAGGACACGGGAAAAGCCCTTTATCGTCGCAGCCTGTACACCTTTTGGAGGCGGATCGTGGGACCGCCGATCTTCTTTGATTCCGCGAAGAGGCAGGTGTGCGAGGTCAAACCCCTGCGGACCAACACGCCGATGCACGCGTTGACAACACTGAACGACGTGACCTATGTCGAGGCGGCGCGGGCATTTGCCGAGAGGGTGACGGGACTGAATGGGACGGATTCGGATCGTCTGAACC
Organism: Verrucomicrobiia bacterium; assembly: GCA_016779125.1. Lineage (GTDB taxonomy): Bacteria > Verrucomicrobiota > Verrucomicrobiia > Limisphaerales > JAYPXF01. The sequence goes on from JADHOF010000055.1 coordinate 2,703, forward strand.
TGGCCGCGCGTCGCGCGTTATCCCGTGATCTGACGGACGAGGAACTGCGCGTCTGGCTCGCTTCGCTTCAGCGGGTCCGGAGCCGTTTTGAGTCCGATCCCGATGAGGCCGCGCGGCTCATCCAGCACGGCGATTCCAAGCCAAACCCGGATCGGCCGCCCGTGGTCTTGGCGGCTTGGACGGCGGTCCTTCTGAACCTGCTGAATTTGGACGAGGCCTTGAACAAGGAATAGGCGTATGGAGCAAACCTGGAAAATTTTGAATCCCGACGCGCCCGAGCCGGTTCGAGAGCGGGCGCTGAACATCAATCGCCGCGAGTTTTTCAGTCGAAGCGGGACCGGAGTCGGTGTGGCCGCGTTGGCCGGATTGCTGGGGCGGGATGTCAAAGGTGCTGAAAGCCATTCGAGGCTTGGTTTTCCCGGCACCGGGCCGAGTGCGAAACGGGTGATCTATCTGTTTCAGAATGGCGCGCCGACGCATTGCGATTTGTTCGACTACAAGCCGCGATTGCATCAGCTGCACGGCCAACCGGTGCCTGAGGAATACCTTCAGGGAAAACGCTTCAGCACGATGACGGGCGATCCTTCGGGTAAACTGATCCTGCAACCGATCGAACCCTTTCGGCAATATGGGCAGGGCGGGGCCTGGGTCAGCGATTTGATGCCGCACACCGCCGCAGTGGCGGATGAGCTTTGCTTTGTAAAAAGCATGCATACGGACGCGGTCAACCACGCGCCGGCGATCTCCTTCCTGCTGAGCGGCGCGCAGATTCCCGGCCGTCCGACGCTGGGTGCCTGGTTGAACTACGGTCTGGGTTCCGATGCTGAAGATCTTCCGGGCTTCGTTGTGATGACTTCGGTCAGCAAGGGGACAAGCTGTGGTCAGATCTTCTACGATTTCTATTGGGGGTCTGGTTTTTTGCCCACCCGTTATCAGGGCGCAAAGTTTCGCGGGAGTCGCGATCCGGTGTTGTATCTGAAGAACCCGGATGGAATGGACAGATCGTTGCGCCGGGGATTGCTGGACGACCTCGCGGCGTTGAACGAAATCAAGTTCAAGGATGCCGGGGACCCCGAAATTCGCACCCGGATCGCCCAATATGAAATGGCCTACAGGATGCAGACCTCGGTGCCGGAGTTGACGGATCTTTCAGATGAACCTGAACACGTTCTTGAGATGTACGGGCCGCAGGTGAGGGAGCCCGGTACCTTCGCCTACAATTGTCTTCTCTCCCGCCGGCTCGCGGAACGGGGCGTCCGTTACATTCAATGCATGCACGCGGGTTGGGATCAGCACAACAGCCTGACGACAGAGCTCTACAAACAATGCGAGGACACCGACCAACCAAGCGCCGCGCTGGTGCGGGATTTGAAGATGCGGGGGCTGCTGGATGATACCCTGGTCATCTGGGGTGGGGAATTCGGCCGTACCCCCTTCATTCAGGGGAACTTTGACAACCGTCCCCGATGGGGAAGGGATCATCATCCGTACGCGTTCACGACTTGGTTGGCGGGCGGCGGTGTGAAGCCCGGGATCAGTTGGGGGGCGTCCGATGACTTGGGATTCAACGCGGTGGAAAACCCGGTTCATGTCCACGATCTACAGGCGACGATTCTCCACCTCCTTGGAATCGACCACGAAAAGCTGACCTACCGTTTTCAAGGGAGAGACTTCCGCCTGACGGACGTGCACGGGCACATTCTCAAGGGCGTGCTCGCTTGATTCAGCCGCTGTGTTCCTGCTGATCGGCCGATGCAAAGGTGAAATCCTGCCAGTGAATTCGGAAAGGAGATACCCTCGCCAGCGCAGCGATCAGGTTGCGGTCTCCAAAATGGATCGGGCGCGCTCCCGCCATCGCAGCCAATACGATTGAGTCGCCTTCAAACTTTGTGGTGTATTCGGCGATGGCTCGCTTCGCTTCCGGCCCGTTGTGCACCAGATAGCTTGGCACCTGAACGACGGTTACCGGAATCCCGGCGAGGGTGAGTCGAGCTGCTCGAATACGTTGCATTTTCTAAGTCCCCACGGTGCATGTGTTGTTCGTTGCAGAGATCCCGGGATAAAACGGGCTATTAATGTCCGTCATATCTCGTCCTACAGTGAAAATCTGTACATGAGGGCGAACTGTCAACGAATATTCGCTTGAAAGTCGCTTGACCCGGACCTAGCGAATCGGCAGTCCGAGATACTCGTGCAGAAAACGGTAGGTGCCTTGGCCGTTGATCGTGTGGGGACCGTTGAACCACTCGATTTGCGTCAGCGGGCCGATGGAGAGGCGGTCATACATCCGGCGAATCTTCGCGTACTCGAAAGCCACCCATTCGTCGATTCCGACTCCGTCGGAATGGCCTCGCTCAACCATGAAAGGGCGGGGGCAGATCAGGGCAGCCATCTCCGCGTAGTTGAACGTGTGCCCAAGATTCCACTCATAAATCTCATATTCCCCGGTGAACATGTAGCTGCCCCGCCAATCGACGCTCGCGTTTTTCCAGACCCATTCGTTGAAATCTGCGGAGCAGATGGAGAGGGAATAACGCTGTTCGATGGCGGGAATCCGCATCGCGCTCTTGCCTCCATATGAAAGGCCGTAGAAACCGATCCGATCCGCGTCGACAAAGGGCTGTTCCTGCAGCCAGTCGAGAATGGCCTCATGCTGACGGGTGATTACGGAAAAAAGCGTGCGGCCCAAGGGATTCAGTTTTCTCTGAAGTTCGCGAAAGGCGTCCTTGCCGCGATAGGGATTGTGCGGCGCGAAAACCACAAAGCCGCGTTCCGCCAACCTGGCCGCAAAGGCTTTGTAGGCCCGCCATGAACGACTATCCTTGTCCTCGTTGATCACATCGCCGGGCAAGCCTTCGAGTCCGTGTTGGCAGACGACAACGGGGCGTCTTTCCCCTTCCTTCAAGTTCTTCGGCAGGAGGAGGTAGCCCCAAGCGAAGACGTCGTTCCAGACATCGAGAACGATCTCGTGCCCCGTCCAGTTTTCGGTCTCCGCGAAGATGCGGGATCTTGGGTTAAGGGGCAGCCGTGGATTGTCGAACCAACCGATCACGTCGTTCTTGAACTGGCGACGTCGCTCGACCATCGCGTTGGACCATTCCTCAGGGGTGTCGGCTCTCAGTGGCTTCCAGAATTCGGCTTCACGTTCGGCCGAGGCCTGGCGAAGGAGGCCTTGAACATGATTCTCGAGTTGCTGAACCATGCGTTGCTGGCGTCCCGCGGGATCGAAGTTCGTGCGCAGATCCCTCACTTCGGACGGAAACTCGTCGAAGGGATTTACTTCGATTCCCATCGTCTGGAGCAGAACGATCAACGCTGCAGGCGAGCCCGGTCCCGTGGGGGAGCCGTCTTGACGTGAGGCGAGGACGGGTTTTGGAAAATCGGGGGGAGCTTCGCCCAGTAATCCGACCGCGCGCCGCCATTCGTCGCTGACGTTTGCGATGTCGGGTGTGGACCACACTCCCGGAGCGGCACCCGCCGATCGGCCCGTGCCGGCTGCGGGCGGGCCCGAAATCGCGGGCACCTCGCTGTGCTCGATGATCAGTTGCCGGGGGGAGATCAAGGTGGCGATCTCGGCGTCGCCGAAGTCACGCAGCAGCCCGAAGATGTTTCGGTAAATCGGCTCGCGCCAAAGCTCCTGGCGGGATTGAAAATAGCCGCTCACGCAAACCGCCTGAATGCGCGGATCGCACGCCGCTGCATAAAACGCGATCTGTCCGCCCTCGTGATTTCCAATGACGCCGATTGGAAGTGTGGGTGATTTCGGGAGCGATTGCGTGTGTCGGAACCAATCCACCACGGCGAGGACGCGTTGCACCTCGTAGCCGATGACGTGTCGTCCCATTTCAAAGGCCTGCCGGTAAATCCATTCGCGATGCGGTTGATTCGTAAAGCGCCCGACCCGCGGATTGCCTGAGTGATCCGCAGCCCGGCTCACCAAGGTGGGAATGACGACCTGCACGCCCGATGCCGCAAGCCATCTCGCGTATTGGTGCTCGAGGGGAATTCCGGGAGCCAGACCGATCAGTTGTTCCGGTGTCTGGTCTGCGTCCGGTATGGCGACGACCTGACCCACGATGGGCTTCTTGGGTTGCAGCAAAAGCCCCTCGCCGCTCACGCCGTCAAGAACGGGCCAGCGGACGGCGAAGACGCGAAACTGATCCGTGTCTGCAGGCACGCCGGACGAACTCGTTGTCGCAACGTAGCTCAAGGAATCCACCGGCAATCGCTTGTCGACGACACCGATGATGTTTTTGAAGCGCGCGCGCTGCGTTTCGACCGAGTTCACATAGGCTTCACGAGAACTGAAATCGCGTTTCCAGCGTGCGTTCCGCATGCCGACGGATGCCGCTGTCTCGCGGTCGAGAAAGCGCCCGATTCCAGCCACCATCTCGGCGGATAGATCGCCATCGCCCTCCAGAGCCTGGGTCCCTGGCAGCGGGGCAGCAGAGAGGGCTGCGGCTCCCAAAATGAGAATTGCTGCGGAAAGAGCGGCGTGCATGTCGCTCGCAGGGTAGCGATTCGACCGACCGAGGCAAGCGCCTCAGAAGGCGGGTTCTACAGTCAACGGTCCATCAAAAACGGTGAGACTGACCACTTCCGAACGGGCGATGTGCGGACCGTGCGGTTCACCTCGGGGAGCGTGAAAGAGCGTGCCCGCGCCGTGAAGCCCGCCATTCTCCTCCCATTCACCGGAAAGGACGTAGGCCCATTCATTCGCTTCGGGATGGATGTGTGCCGGCACCTCGAGACCGGCGGCGAATCGTCGGAGCACGACGAGGGAACCGGTTGTGGCGTCCTTGTGCAGGACTTTGAGGTCCACCCCCTCATACGGGCCCGGAGCCCATTCCATCGTTTCCGCCTTGGAGATATACTGAAACATGCTCGGGAGAGAAACCTGTGCGTCCGATTTGGGCGATCCAATTCGAGCCTTTGGGCTTGGCGATTTTTCCGGGAATCAATAAACACCCGCCGTGCTGATGTTTCGTGAAAAGATACCGGACGACTGGTTTGACAAGATTGTTGGTGATTTGCCGGCTGTCCTGATCGACCACGCGCATCTTGAGCGAAAGGCCGCGACCGGGGCGCTGAATCTGGAGAAGTATCGCTCAACCCAGAAGTTTGTCAGGGAGTTGAACGAGATCGCGATCGAAGAGCTTCAGCATTTCGAGCTGGTGTTGGATCTGTTGAAGAAGCGCGGGGTGGAATTCCGCTTCACGCCGCAAAGTCCTTGGATCACCGGGCTCATGCGGGCGGTTCGTCACGGGGTTCACGAGCAGGTGATCGACAATTTGATCGTCTGTTCGCTGATTGAGGGAAGAAGCTGCGAGAAGTTTCAGATTCTCCGAGATCGTTTGCCGGGCATCGATGACGAGCTGGCGGCCTTCTACGGCAGCCTGGTCGAATCCGAGGGAAATCACTACGCGACCTACTGGCTGATGGCCTGCGAGGTGGACCGCGATGAAGCCCATGCGCGTCTGGATTTCTATCTCGATCTGGAAGCCGAGCTGATGAGGCAAAAGCACGACATGCCCATGCTTCATTGAGCCGGGCGCGGAGATTTAGCCACCTTCGCGATATTCGACAGCAGTTCCTCCGCGCAGAGCTCCGCAAATCCCTGGTCGTTGATTTCCGCGTTCAGCTCGTGAACGGGAATGTCCTTGCGGAGATAGGCCCGAAGCGCCTGGAACAACACCTTGTCCGCGATCGGATCGTGAAAGCGTTGTCCCGGCGCGCTGATCGCGCTGATCGCCCGGGTCGGAATGGCCAGGCTGGCGGGCCCGCAGGACAGGTTGATTTTTTCCGCGACGGTCCGCGCCAGTTCGACCGATTCCTCCGCGTTGGTTCGCATGAAGTAGCTGCGCGCGCTCGGAGCACAAAACAGACGGTTTTCGAATTGTTTCGGCACCGCTTCGGCGCTTCCGAAATCGCAGAGATCAAGCCTGCCGGGGGCGATTACGGCGGGAACCCCGTTTCGGGCGGCTGCGGCGAGCCTGCCGGGGCCGGCACCCGCGATTCCGCCCAGTAATTCATCAACCCATTCCGAGGGGGTGACATCGAGCACGCCGACGACCAGGCCGGCCTCGACCAAGGCCTCCATTGACCTGCCGCCGATGCCATCATTTTGAAACACGACGACTTCATAGCCGGCCGCCTCCAGCACGATCCGCGCCCGGGCGACGCAGTCGGCGGTGTCCGGGGAGACAGTGGCGGCAATCAGCGGCTTGTCGGTCGAGACATCGATCTGGCTGTCCAACATTCCGCAAAGGGCACCAATCGCTTTGGCGAACACCTGCCGTGAAATCCGGTTCAGCCCGGAAACATCGACCAGGCTGGGAACGATCACGATTCCGGTCACCCCGATGTGGGCGGAAGCATCGCCGGGCGCGCCGCTCGAAACGATCATCTTCGGAAAAGTGATGGGTAGCGCGCTCATCGCGGCCGCGCAGAGAGTGGTGCCCGATCTTCCACTCAATGAAATGACGCCTTGAATTCTGCCTTCGTCGGCCAGACGGCGGATCACTTGCGAAGCACCCGTCGAGAGAATCGTGTTGGCGTGTTTTCGATCCTTCTTCTCGCGCAACTCCTCGATCGTCGCGCCGCCCGACATCGCGATTTCCGAGTTTGGGAAATCGGGTATCGCTGAACGCGGGGCGAAAGTGCCGACGTCGATCAGCAGGGCTTGAAGGCCTCTGCGACGGATCTCGTTGGCAACGAAATCGTGTTCCCGGCCTTTTGTGTCGAATGTTCCGAGGACGGCGATGGTGTCCATGTTTCCAAACAGACGATCAAGGGAGCATAAATGACGGCGGGCTTCGGCCGTCCTCAAGTCCGGCAGCCCATGGTCAGGAGCAGGTTTGCCCAAAGGGATTGATCGGCGGTCTGAATGGTGAGCACGTGGTCCGGGGAGGCGACCGCGTCGTAAAAATCCCATTTCTGAATCGGCTTGAGTTCGAGCTCCGAACCGCCCGCCTTGATGACCTCCCGGTATTCGTTCCAGACCGGCGGATCGCCTGCCTGTGCGTAGGGGTCGTCGGGCGGAATTCCCATCGTGTTGATCTCGTCCAGCACCACGGCGCTCATGATCGCCTTCAATACCTGGGCCACGGTCACCACGCCCGGGCTGAGGTTCAGGCACACCAGCTCGGCGTTGGGGCCCCGCTTGTTCCACGCAGGGTAATTGCCGTCGGCGATGAGAATCTTGGAGTGATGCCCGGCTCGGCCGAGGATTTCATTGATCTGAGGATGGACCAGTTCGTGTTTCAGCATGGACGAAAACGGTAGCGGGAATGGCGCGCCTGGAAAACCTCCGAGTTGTGTTCCGTCCGCAATGCGGCCTACGATGTCGGCGGTTCCGAAAGAGCGGAGAATCGCTCCCGTTTTGCGGGAGAGGAAAGTCCGAACACCGTAGGGCACGGCGCCGCGTAACCCCCACAACGGATACACGCGGGAGGCAGGTTGAGAGGCTTGTCGACGGAGAGTGCTGAAGAAAATTAAACCGCCGGCCGCTTGTCGGCCGGTAAGGGTGAGAAGGTGCGGTAAGAGCGCACCGCTCGAAGCGCAAGCGACGAGGCATGGTAAACCCCGCCGGGTGCAAGGCCAAATAGGGGACGATGGGGCTGCCCGTCCCGTCCCGGGTTGTGCCGCTCAGTCAAATGATTCTCGCTCCGTTTCGGCGGAGAACAGAATTCGGCTTACAGCTCTTTCGGAACCAATTCCCTTTTGCGGTGCCGGTCGCAATTGAAATCAAAGGCGCGCTTGCATTCACATCTTCGGCTGAGCATTCTCGCTGGCCTTTCTGACATGCGCCGGCATTACGACCGGATCAGTTAAGCTATTTACATGAGTGCGCCGGAAAAAACGGAATTGGATCTGGAACTGGAATTTCTCCCCGCCTGGGCGAGGGAAGGTTCGGATAAAAAGAAATACGATCACATCCGCGGGGATGAGGAAGCACGCGGCGCAAGACGCGGCGGACCTTGGCGCGATGGCGGCGGAAGCGGCGGTGGCCGTGGCGGTCGCGGCGATAACCGGGGTCGTGGCGGCAGGGATGCGCGCGGTGGCGGCGAGGGTCGTCCGCGCGGACCGCGTCCGGAAGGGGGGGCGGATTTCGACAGGGGGCCACGTGGCCGGGGCGGTCCCCGTGGTCGCGGCGATCGGCGCGGCGGGCGCTTTCAGCAGCGGGATATGACGCCCTTGCCGGAGGTCGATGTGCGACTGATTCCGGAGCCCGAGGGCGTGGCGGCCATTTCCAAGCAGATCCGCGTGACGGGGCGGGCTTATCCCGTCTTTGACATCGCCCGACTCGTGATGAAATCGCCGGATCGCTTTCTTTTCGAGTATTCCGTTCGACGCAAGGAGGGGCAGGTCCTGCAGCCGCTTTTCGTCTGTGAACTGGACGACACCCTGTGGCTTTCGGAATCCGCAGCGGGGGAGCACCTGATTCGGAACCATTTCGACACCTTTTACGCCACGGAAAAGACACCGACGGATCCGCCGAAGGGCACATACACCTTCGTCGCCCAGTGCGGGATGAGCGGGGTGATTCTCGGTCCGCCAAATTATCACGATTACCAGCAGAAGCTGGTGGCCCTTCATCAGGAGCGTTTCGCTCGCATGCCTTTCGACAAGTTCAAATCGCGGGTCAGCATCGTCCGTGACGAGGAAGTCGTGAAGAAGTGGGTTGATGAGCAGAGCTTTCGGACCGAGTTCACGGCCCTCAACGTGCCGGAAACCATCAAGTTCGCGAATCGCGCCGAGGTGTTGGATCATTTTCGCAAGACCCATCTGGCGAACGTGATCAAGTCGGTCACGACCCATCGCTTGACGGGGAAACAGTCACAGGCTTCGGCCGACGGCGGAATCCGCCTTCTGGCCAGGCGGCTGATCGAGGATCAATCACGGTTCCCGATCAATGTAGTGAACACGCTTTGAGATGAATTCGCGCTTCATCAGCTTCAATTCTTCAAACGGGACAAGTCCGTGACCTACGTTGCGGTATCGCGTCCGCACTATCTGGACACCGACATCACGCCCGTGTCCGACGGCATCAAACGGCTTGTCGCCTTTATCGATCAAACGGAGAATTGCACACGCCGGAAGATATTCGACGCGCTGGCTCCAACCAAGGTGATCGCGGTGTCCCCTCCCGTCGACGGAGGAAGCGCCGAGCCGGTTGCACTGGACGAGGCTTCGACGGAAGAAGCCCCTGCGGAGGAAACGGCACCGGCACCCAAACCCGAGGTGTCTCCCGAAATGAAGGCGGTCAATGCGGATCTGCATTGGTTGATCCATCAGGGGCACGTTTTGGAACTCTCAAACGGAGTGATCGAGAGCGCGAAGAAACCGCGCCCGCGCCCGGAGCAGCAGCCCAAGAAAAAGACGAAGAAAAACCCGGGACGAGGAACTCGCAAAGGACTCATTTTCATCGATCCAACCCCCTTGCTCATTGGCTGAAATGAACTGGAAAACACCCGATCTCACCGCTCACGCGCCGCGCAGCCCACGTTGCAAACTCGGCGGATATGTCATATTGCCGCGAATGTTGGACAAGGGCCGCGCTCAGATCGCGGGCAAAAACGGCGAGTATCATTACTCGTGCCCGCTCGATAAACGCTGGTTCGAATTCGTGGGCGTGGAGCCGCTGGAATTGCTTGGCGAATTGGAGAGCGGCGCAGGGGACATGGCGGTGTTGAAGTGGATCGGAAGCAACGCTCGGAATAGTCACAGTCCGGTGGAAATCGAGGCATGGTCGCGTTGGCAGGAAACCCGGGTGCCCGGTGATCTGGAATCCCGCGAATTCTTCAACGAGATCCACAGTGTCGCCGGCAAGGATCGGGAAGACATCGTGACTTGGTTTGATCTCTTGGATCTCGACGACTACGTCACCTTCGGCGGAGCGGCTTGAGCGCCAAGTCGGCCCCAGGCTGCGATCAATCCGATCAGGGTCACCAGCGAAACCCATCTTCCAAATTCGAAAGCCCGGTCGCGGAAGACGAGGCTGACGGAATGCTGCCCGGCGGGAATTCGAATCGCCATGTATCCGTGGTTGGCGGGGTAGACGGGTGAGATGACATCATCGACGCGGGCCTCCCAGCCCGGATGGCGTGTGACTGCGATTGCCGCCAGGCAGTCTTCCTGCGCGGTGCATGAAAATCGGATTGTGCCGCCTTCGATCAAGATGTCGGCGACCGCTGATTTTGCATCCGCGAGATTCTTGAGAGCGGCTTCGTGGTCGCGGGGAATCCAAATCTGCGAGCGTGGGTCAAAACTTTCGGAACGAACGTGTTCAAAAAGTTCGCCCGCGTCCCCGAAAAGGGGCCGCATTCCGATTGTCACAGGTGCAAGTGCGGAATCGCGAAGCGGCCAATCAAAGCTGTTTTCGACCGTCGTCAAATTTCGAATGGCCAAAAAATCCGCAAGCCCGGCCGGCAGATCTTCGGCATCGCGGAAGAGCGCCTCTCGCGCGTCACTCTGCGTCGGCAACCAAAGAGAATAAAAGCCCACCGCCTTGGCCAATCCTTCCACAAGATTCCAATTCATCGACATGCTCACCCGTGTCAGGATGAACGACTCCTGCAAACTCGCGTCGACGTTAAAGTTGTTCTGAAGTTGTCGCGATCGACCCGGATGAACGCGGTGCGTCCCCCTGAGCACCGGATCGGAAAAATTGGCCATGACCGGATTAGGCTCGGTGTACCAATGCGCGTCGATGCTTGGATGGAGGGAGGGCTGATGAAAAAACAAGTCGCACACCAGGAGGAAAAACGCCCCGCCCTGACAGGCCGCGCCTTTCGCACCGATCGCGCGGACCGAGAAGATGCATATCGCGATCGAGGCAGCTCCCAAAAGAACCCGCCACATGAAGTTCCTTTTGACAACTTCTATTGGAAGCGAGTCCGGTTTCGGGCTCTCCAATACGGCCGCCGCAAGACATGCGAGGAGAATCATTCCTATCAGAGGCGTCAGCATCGGGCGACGGGTGCTGCGGAGCCGATGCAGACCGAATGCCGCAAGCAAGGGAAGGGCGATCATCCAGACCAGGATGAATTTGACAGGATACCGCATCAGATTCGCGATTGGAACGGCTTCCAGCAGCTTGTTTGCAAGGCCTGTCGTGAGAAGCAGGGAACTGGTGAGAACCGCGATGCAAAGCCGGCGTCGCAAGGGGGGCATGGATATCAGACCGTGCAACGCCAGCCAGATGACGGGCAGACCCAGGTAAATCGAATGCGTCCACGCCTGTCCGATATGGAAAATTGCCCCCGTTCCTTTAAGCCGGGTTTCAAACAACGGGGCGATCATTCGTATCCAGCCAAGAGGCCCGAGCACCCACGATCTCCCGCTGCTTTCTCCGGTTCGCGATGAAAGTCGCAGGAGATCCAGAAACGGGAACAATTGAATTGCGCAAAGGGCGGCGATCCCGATCACGACCAGGCCGAATCTCAGGATCCGGCGTGCTCGTTTGATGGGGAGTTCATGCAGGTCGATGAGCGCGACAAAAGCGCCGCCAAGCCACGTCAACAGAATGATTTCCGGGGCACCTGTCAGCATTTGAAGGGAACCGACGACGATGGCGAGCAGCAGCGTTCTACCGCCCGTTTGGATTGCCGTCCTTAGCGTCAGCAACACAAAGGGGAGCCATGCCAGGGCGGCGATGTTGTTCGGCCACATCAGGCAGTTTTGGGTGAGGCCGCCCAGGGCGTAGGCGGTCGCCGCAAACGCGGCCGCCACATTGTCTCCCGTCCATTTCCTGGTGAGCAGATACATGCCCACGCCGGCGAGGTGGAGATGGGCCACGCAATACAGGTTGAGGGACCACGGAAGCGGCGGAATCAAATAGAGCAGCGAACCCGGATAGAGGCACAAGGTGTTCCACTGGGCGAGCCACGGAATGCCGGTGTAGCTGAGCGAATTCCAAAGCGGCAGCTCGCCGTTCCAGAACGAGGTTCGATGAAAATGGGCGAGCGGATATCCGAAGGCGGAAAAATCACCGAGCGCAAATGATTCCCCGCCCAGAAGAACACGGTGAAAAAGGCAGAGCAGGACGGCTGCGAATCCGAGAGCGAAGTTTCGGGGCGTCAAACACCTCCCTCCGGCGTCTTCCAATATGGAAGCGGTCCTTTCAGGCCGGGCTGACCGGTCGCCGTTCTTCACAGGAGCGGATGCCTAATTGTAGGCGCAGCGCCCGCAGCCGCTTGGGTTGCCCGTGCAGGGCGGCAGTTCCGCCGCAGCCCCCTCGGAATTGGCGGCAAAGACCGATAGCTTTTTGCTCAGTCTCGTTGAACTGCAATGAGGGCAGGGGGTTCCCTTCCAGTCGCTGTTTCGAACCAGCACCTCGCTGTCCTTCTCGCAGGCTTCACAATGAAACTCGTAAATCGGCATGGGCGCATGATAGCGGTCGGGCGTGTTCCCTCAACGAGTTTTCATCTTGGCGAAGTTTCCGCTGCCATCTTGCCAGCTACGACGTGCGGGAGCATGATTTCCGGACTTTCGCGCCCTTCGCCATGCAAATCCCCAGAAGCCAACCCCGTGACCAGTTCCTCGAATCGGTTTCCAACTACTACGACAAAGCGGCACCCTACACGGGCTTCAGCCCCGGGCTGCTGTATCAGGTCAAATGCTGCAACGCGGTTTATCGGATGCGCTTTCCGGTGAAATCCGACGAGGGTGAGATCTCCGTGATCGAGGCCTATCGAGCGGAGCACAGTCACCACCGGCTTCCGACAAAGGGTGGGATTCGTTTCAGTCCCTTTGTGACCCAGGACGAGACAATCGCGCTCGCGGCGTTGATGACCTACAAGTGTGCCATTGTGGACGTTCCATTTGGCGGCGCAAAGGGTGGTGTCCGGATCGATCCGAGCCAGTGTTCCCAGGGATTTCGCGAGCGGGTCACCCGGCGCTACACCGCGGAGCTTTGCAAAAAGAATTTCATCGGACCGTCGGTGGACGTTCCCGCGCCGGATTACGGAACGGGGGAACAGGAGATGGGTTGGATCGCCGACACCTACAAGGCCCTCAACCCGAACCAGTTGCACACCCACGCCTGCGTGACCGGCAAGCCCTTGTCCCTCCACGGCATCCCCGGTCGGCGCGAAGCGACGGGGCTCGGCGTGTATTTCGGAGTCTGCGAAAGCATGGCGCAGACGGAGGACATGAAGAAGTTGAACCTGAGCCCGGGCGTCGCGGGAAAGCGGGTGATCATTCAGGGACTCGGAAACGTCGGCTACCACACGGCGAAATTCTTTCAGGAACGGGGCAGGGCGATCATCACCGGAATCGCCGAGCGGGAAGGCGGCATTTTCAATCCCGACGGTCTGGATGTTGTGAACGTATTTCGCCACCGGCAGGGCACGGGTTCGATTTTGAATTTTCCCGGAGCGCAGAATGTGGAGCGCCCGGCCGATCTGTTGGAGCGGGAATGCGACATCCTCATTCCGGCGGCCCTTGAAAATCAGATCACCGCAGAAAACGCCCCGCGAATTCAGGCGACGATCATTGCCGAAGCCGCGAACGGTCCGGTGACCTCGGAGGCGGAGGAGATCCTGCTCAAGCGTGGCAAATTCCTGATCCCGGACCTGTTTCTGAACGGCGGCGGCGTGACGGTCTCGTATTTTGAATGGTTGAAGAACCTGTCGCACGTCGCCTTCGATCGCATGCTCAATCGCTACGCCCAGGACCAGAACAGCCGGCTGATCACCGCGATGGAAATGCTGACCGAGAAGAAGCTGACCGCGGATCAGCGGGCGACCGTGGTGCAGGGGCCGTCGGAGTTCGACCTCGTCTGCCACGCGCTGGATCACACCATGTCCACCGGTTACCACAACATTCGGAGGGAGTGGAAAAACCGCTGCCTGCCGGATCTGCGGACCGCCGCCTTCAGCTACGCCATCCAGAAGGTCGGCCGCACCTACGTCGATCTGGGCGTGTTCCCCTGATCGGTCGGCGGGTCAGTGGGCGTCCAGCCAGTTTGATCCGGAGCCGGTTTCGACCTCGATGGGCACGTTCATCGGGATCGCGTTGCGCATCTCCTCGACGACCATTGCACGAAGGGTTTCGAGTTCGCTGGAGGGCGCGTCGAAGACGAGTTCGTCGTGGACCTGCAGGATCATGCGGGACTTCAATTCCGCTTTTTGAATGGCGGTGTGAATGCGGCTCATGGCGATCTTGATCATGTCCGCCGCCGTTCCCTGCACGGGCATGTTGATCGCGTTGCGCTCCGCCTGGCTGCGGCTGGTGTGATTTCTTGAATTGATGTCCCTCAGATAGCGGCGGCGGCCGGTCAAGGTCTCGACGTATTCGTGCTCCTTCGCGAATTCAATGGTCCGTGCCATGAAATCCTTCAATGCCGGGAATTGGACGAAGTATTCGTCCATGATCTCGGCCGCCTCCTTGCGGGGAATGCCGAGTCGTTGTGAAAGGCCGAAGGCGGACATTCCGTAGGCGAGTCCGAAGTTGACCATCTTGGCCGTGCGGCGTTGGTCCGTTTCGACTTCATCCAACCCGACGTGGAAGACCTTCGCCGCGGTCGCCTTGTGGATGTCGAGCCCGTCCTTGAAGGCCTCGATCAGTCCGGGGTCCTGGCTGAGTTCCGCGATGATCCGGAGTTCGATCTGGGAATAGTCGGCGGAGAGCAGCACATGATCGCTGTCGCGCGAGACGAAGGCCCGGCGAATCTCCCGGCCGCGATCCGAGCGGATCGGGATGTTCTGCAGGTTCGGGTTCTGCGACTGAAGGCGGCCGGTCGCGGTGACGGCCTGGCTGTAGGTGGTGTGGACGCGTCCGGTCTTGCTCCAGATCGCGGCGGGCAAGGCGTCCGCGTAGGTGGACTTGAGTTTGCTGGCCTGCCGGAAATCCAGAAGCCGCTCCACAATCACATGCCGGGAGGCGAGCGTCTGCAAGGTCTGCTCGTTGGTGGTGTATTGGCCG
>JADHOF010000056.1 GCA_016779125.1 Verrucomicrobiia bacterium
GGCCGGGGCGTCGGGCAAGGATGGTTCTGCACTCCGGTCCGGGCGCGGAATTCCTCCCGTATGGCCCTTTGACGCAATCGCCGCGACTCTGCCTGGGGTCGATTTCTTGGCTTGGCGCGGCTTCGGTGTGGGAGTTAGCGGCTCAGGAACGGCTCGCGGTCCCAATCCGAGAAGCGCGGAAACAAGCAGCACGGCGACGAGCGGAAGGATGCGGGTGAGTAGTAGTTTCATGTTCCGGGCCAGCTACTGAGTCCGCCTCTTCTGTTCGCGCAGGATCCTGGCGATCTGGGGTCGCATCTTCTCAATCTGATCGAGGTCGAACTGCATTCCCGTCGCTTCACCGACGGCTCTGTAAAACCGCGCGGCTTCCTCGTTCCATTCTGATGACACGATGTCCTCCGCCGTCTGCCGGTTGTCATTGCGCCGGTCGACCGGAGCGCCGTTGCGCAGGAACAGTCGCACGATTTCCACGCGACCGGCGAAAGCGGCGACATGGAGCGGCGTGTTGCCGTCGCGATTGGCGAACGACAGGTTCGCGCCCGCGTCGAACAAGGCGTCGATGATTTCGCGGCGGCCAAAATAGGCGGCCGTGCTGAGCGGCGAACCGCCCTCCTCCGGCAGCGCGTTTGCCTTCGCCCCGCGTGCAATGAGGCGTTTCGTTTCCGCCAAATCACCGCGGGCGATGGCCGCTTGGAGCGCGTTCTGCAATCGCCGGCCATCCGCCTCGCCGCCGGTGACGTGGAAGATGAAATCGTTGCTGAACAGTCCGTCCGGTTCCTGCACCTGCAGCAGATGCATGCCCCGCGCCGGCAGTTTCGAAAGGGTGATGTCCACCCGCTCGTTCGCGGCCAGCTTGACGGTCCCCTCCACGCGCCGGCCATCGACGACGAGGCGCGCCTGTTCGCCGAAGTGCCGCCCGCTCACCGTCATCGTGCGGTTGGCTTCATACAGTTCCGGAAATTTCTGGCTGCCGCGCTGCCGGTGAATCGGCCCGAGCGTCCATAACGCCGGCTGCGGGTGATCGATATCGGCACGAGCGCCGTGCCGTCCGGTGAATGTCCCGATGAACCGGCCGTCCGACGCCAGCCCGACGAGTTCTTCGCGCGAGTAGGATTTGCCATCGCCGGCATTTGTCGCATAGCGGCCTTTTCCGTTTCCCGCGTGGAATTGAAGTCGGATGGGAGTCGCCTTTTTCCCGGCCAACATCGCGCCTTCGACGCGCAGGACGATTCCGCCTTCGCGAGCGGACGTCTCCAGCGCGCTCAACACGTCCGCGGTCAGTTCATCGCCCGCGGTTTCACGATTCACCGTCAACTGGCGGGCGAACGATCCCGAGTGGCCCGTGCTGCCTTCGAGCACCATGTCCCAGATGGGATCGAAGCGCGCGTTGCTCCGCCACGAGAGGCGCCACATCTTCCGCTCGGGAATCCCCTCCTCGGCGATGCGCCGGTAGAAGTCAAAGTCGATGATATTCAACCGGCCCTGCGGCAGGATGAGGAAGCGATCGTAGGCGCCGCGCCACGTCGGCGCGTCCATGCCCGAGCCCGGCGTGTTGCTGCTCACCCAGAACGGCATGCGATGGCAATCGCCGCACACGTTCGGCTTCGGCTTGCCCTCGAGGTTGCCCTTGATATGGAACAACTCAAACCCGGCGCGCGCCCGATCCGACAATTCGTTGTCGTAAGCCCTGCGCTGCGCGGGAGGATACGTGACATTCAGAATGAACTTCGCCAGATCATCGCGCTCCGCCGCGGACAACAAACCCGCCTTGCCTTCGTCGTTCTTCACCGTGTCGCCATCGCGGAGCATCGTCGAAGCCAGTCCGCCATCGATCAGATGGCGCGGCGCGCTTTCCGCCACGTTGACGTCGCAATTCGGTTCAACGCCCTTGCGGAGGCTCGCGCTGTTGATGCCGCCATACGGATCGCCGGGGATGCCGTCCCAGTGAAACGGCGCCGTGTCGCGCAGTCCGCGAATCGGCATTGTCGAACGCGGCATGATCTGATTGCCGCCGGTCACGATGGGCGTCTTGAGCACCCAGAGCAGTTGATCGGTGTGACCGTCCGGATGACAACTCGCGCACGAAAAGGTCCCGGACGAAGATGCCGCCGCCTTGTTGAACGCGATGCGCCCGCGCTTGAAGGCCGGATGCGTCGGGTCGTCGAGCGCGACGGTGGCCGTAACTTTCAGGCTCGCGGGATTCGAAACATCGACCAGCGAAACGGAGTTGGCGACGGCGTTCAAAACCCATGCCCGCGAAGGTCGTCCGTCCGCGCCGGATTCCAGCGCGATGCCGCGCGGTACGGAACCGACCGCCGCCCGGCCGAGAATCGCGCCGGTTTCCGCGTTTACGGTGAACAATTTGTCGGAACCCGAGGCGGTCACGAACAAGGTCGAGTCGTCGTCGCTCACCTGAATCGCGAACGGCGTTGCCAGCGCCCTGCCCGGCGCCGGGTGATCGGGCGGCAGCGGCTCGAGGTCGAAGAACTTCGGCTTACGCGGGCGTTCACCCGAGAAATCCACTTTCGTGATTCGGTTCAAGAACGCGCGATTCCCGAGTTCGGCAAGACCGTGCTTCTTCGAGCCCGCGCGTCCATTGGCGTCATTGCGGGCATCCGTCTGCGCGATGAAGGCCCGCCCCCGGGAATCGACGGCCAG
Organism: Verrucomicrobiia bacterium; assembly: GCA_016779125.1. Classification (GTDB taxonomy): domain Bacteria; phylum Verrucomicrobiota; class Verrucomicrobiia; order Limisphaerales; family JAYPXF01. The sequence continues at coordinate 2,659 of JADHOF010000056.1, forward strand.
CCCGTAGAGGAGCGTGCCGAGCGTGTCCACGACCTCGACCAGTTTGTCCGTGCGCGTGTCGAACACATACAGATCCCGATCCGGCACGCGCGGATGTTTCACGATGTCCGTCACGTGACCGATCGACAGGACGTTGTTGTTGGCGATGGAATGTTCGTGGGCGTTGAATGTGACCAGGTCGCCGTCAATCTTGTAGCCGCCGGAAAGCTGGGTCTTGTTGTTCGACTCGAACGGAAGCACGTAGAGCCGGTTGCCGCGCACGACGATGGCGCGCGGATCCTGCGCGGTGATGGCCAGGCGCTTCTCCACCCGCCGCGCAGCGACATTGACGACAGCAATCTCGTTCTCCGACGACAACGCGACATAGGCCTTGTCGTTCCCGGCGAATGCGATGCCGACCGGCTCGTCGAAGCGCGTGGCCCGCGTCTTCCGATCCAGATCCTGAACGGTGGCCACGACCCGGAGAAAGGTCGGCGAGGCGGAATCGGAATCGATGACGCTCACGGAATCCGAGACGTGATTCGCCACCCAGATTTCGCGTCCATCGGGCCGGACGGCCACGCTCACGGGATCGATGCCCACGTCGATTCGCGCGACCACCTTCCGCGAACGGGCGTCGATGACATCCACGGTGTCGGCGGCCGTGTTGGCGACAAAGACGCGTTGCCCGAGAATGGCAATCGGCCGCGAATGCGGGCTGAGAAACGACGGGTGTCCGACCGTCGGGAACTCATTCGCCCCGCAACCGATTGTGAAGACGAACAACGCGATCAGAGATATGAAAATACCGGAGCCCGGCTGTGTCGTCCGAGACCAGCGGCACTCCTTTTTCAGACGGGGTTCAGGTGTTTTCATGGCGCTTCCTGGTTCCTGGATTGGAAAGCGCGTTTGACGGTTGGGCAATGGCAGACTTCTCATGCGATGGTTTCTGAGGATTTGGCGCGTGGTGAACGATCGAAAACGGAGGCGAGCACATTGTTGAATCCGTTCTTGCCGTCCTCGATCAACGTGTAAAAGACGGGAACGGCGAGGAGGGTGAACAGGGTGGCGCTGGTCATGCCGCCGATGAGGACCATGCCGAAGCTTTTGAAGTTCACCGCGCCCTGAATCGTGTGCCCGAACGTCAACGGGAGCATGCCGCAGATGGTGGTGAGGGCGGTCATGATGATGGGACGGAAACGATGCCGGGCGGCCAGCAGCAACGCGTCGTGCCGTTCCTTGCCTTCCCGGCGCAGGCGGTTCGCGTAGTCCACGAGGACGATGCCGTTGTTGACCACGATGCCGATGAGGAGCAACCCGGCGGTGTAAACCATCTGGTCCACATGCGTGTCGGTCAGCTTGAGCACGGTCACGGCCCCGATGCCGGCCAGGGGGATGGTGAGAATGATGCTCAGAGGAATCAGCGTGCTCTCAAAAAAGAAGGCCATGAGCATGTACACGAACAGGACGGCCAGGAAGAGCATCCACTTGGCCTTGTCCCGGTCTTCGCGCTTGAACGCCTGCTTGTCCTCGTCGAAGGAGACGCCCTCGGGCAGGTTCATGGTCCGCTTGACTTGATCAATCTGACCGTGGGCGCGCCAGCCCTGTTCGCCGGGTTTCAACTGCAGGGCGAACCATTTTTCAACGCGCTTGTTCTCCCGGCGGATGGCGTTGTCCTCGTTCTTGAGAAAGGCGGTTCTCGTCAGCGCGCCGACGGTGGTGACCCGGCCGTCCTCGGTGGGAATCTGAATGTTGTCGATGTCGGCGAGTTCGGAACGGTCTTCCTCGCTGAAGACGAGGCGCATGGGCACCTGTCGCCCCTTTTCGTTGAAGCGCGGGAGATGGGCGCCGCGCACGGCGCTGCCGATGGTGTTGACGAGGGTCCAGGGATTGACGCCGATGGAGCTGGCTTTGTCGCGATCGATGTAGAGCGCCATCTCGCTGGGAGATTCCGCGCGGTCGTTGCCGTCCATCATGCTGACGACGCCGGGGAGGAGTTCGAAGGTGGGGGCAATCTGTTCCTTGACCTCAGCGAGCTGCTCGGGGTCGTCGCCGACGAGCCGGATATGGGCCATATTGCTCCGCTGGCCCTTGCGGTGATCGCCGTCTTTGCCGCGCTGCTTGATGATGACACCGGGTTCCTCGGGCATGTCCTCATGGATCTTGTCGATGGCCTCCTCGCGGGTGAGCGGATGGTTCGGGTCGCGGTCGATGTCGAAGAAGATGGCGGCGCGGCCATACCATTTGCCGTAGAAAACCTCGTGGGCAGTGATGCCGTAAACATCCTTATTGCGCTCCATGAGGGTTTCGAACTTCCGCAGATACGCGAGCCGATCGTCCATGGAGTATTTCTCCGGGAAATGGATGTTGATGCTGGAGTGCTTGATAAGCTCGGGGGTGCCGCGCTCGGTGTTCAGCGTCTTGGCGGTGAACCAGGTGCCGGCAAGCAGGGCGATGAGGATGACAGCCATGTCGAGCCGGCGGGCAAGGAAGAATCCCAGCAGGCGATTGTAGCCGGTGTTCAGGTTTTCGAAGCTCAGGTCGTAGAGCTGCTTGAAAAATGCGCCGGCAATCCGGGAAGGCGTTCTGCGGGGTTGCCGGTCGCGGTGTTCGGGAAGGGTGATGTAGACGCACAACGGGATGAACAGGAGCGCCGCGCCAAGCGATGCGGCAATGGAGGTGATGACGGGCAGCGAGATGTTCTTGATCATGAAGCGCAGCTCGCCCTTGAAGAGCATGGCGGAGCTGAAGACGATCAAGGTCGTGCAGGTGGCGATGGTGATGGCAAACCCGATTTCGGAGACGCCCCGCAGGCAGGCCTCGCGGCGGCCGAGGCCGCTGCTGAAGTGGCGGTGGATGTTTTCGGCGACGACAACTGAGTTGTCCACAAGCAGCCCCACGCAGATGACCAGGCCCATGATGGTGAGGCCGTTCAGGGTCTTGCCGGCGAAGTGCATGGCGGTGAGGGCAACCAGCAGGCAGAGCGGGATGGCCAGCGAGATGACCATCGTCATGCGGAACTGGCGAAGGAAAAAAAAGAGCACCACGGCGGCCAGCACCGCGCCAAGCTTGCCGTTCTGGATAAGACTGTCCAGCCGCTGGATGACATCCTCCCCCTGATTGCGATAGACGCTGAGGTCAAATCCCTTAAGCGCGGGATCGACCTTCATCTTTTCAATGGCGGCCACGACCTTTTCGGCCGTGGCAACGGTGTTGGCCTCGCCTTCCATGTTCACCGAGATGCCGTTGGCGGGCTGGGAGTTGTAGCGGTAGAGCTGCTCGGCCTCCATGGGTTCATAATTGACGGCGGCGATGTCATGAAGGACGACGTCCCGCGTGACGGGAAGGTCGCGAATGGCGGACATGCTGGCGAACTCGCTCGCGGATTTGAGGGTGTACTTCCGGCCGCCGTCGGTGACCTGGCCGCTGGCGAGTGCGAAGTTGTCGTTGCGCAGGCGATTGGCGAGCTGGTGGATGTTCACCCCGAGGGCCTCGGCCCGGGCCTTGTCGATCTCAATCTTGAGCTCGCGTTCGTAGATGCGGAAATCCACACCCGCGACGCCGTCGATGCGTTGCAGGGGGGCGACGATGTGTTTCTGGATGATGTTGTAGTAGTCGCTGTCGAAATCGTAGGCGATGCGGAACTGGACGACCGGTTCCGCGCCGGGTTCGTGCTTGTAGATGTGCGGCTTGTCGGCCTCCTCGGGAAAGCGGAGCCGGGCGCGTTCAACCCGATCGCGGACCTCGCGGTAGGCGACGTCCATGTCGATGTCGTGCTTGAACCGGAGTTCGACCCGCCCTCCCCACTTGTATCCGTGGGTGGTGATGTGATCGAGACCGCGCACCGTGCTCAGTTCCTCCTCCAGCGGAAGGCTGATCCGCTGCATGGTCTCGGGGGGCACACCGACGTTCCAGTGGCAATGGACGGACATGTACTTGCCTTCGAGCCCGCGCGGCTTCATCTCGAGCGGGAGGCGTGTCGTGGCAATGACACCCACGGCGATGATCGTCAGGAAGACCATGAACATGGTGACGCGGCGGTCGAGGGAGAACCGCGTGAGCCGGGTCACTGTGTTTTCTTCGAATGGGGTCATGCCAGTTCCTTCGTCGGAGTTGCAGCCGGTTCTTCATCGTTGGTCGATTCCACGAACTTCTCCCCAGCCAATCCAAACAAATAGTAGATCGTCGGGATGATGAACAGGGTGAGAACGGTGCTGGTGATCAGGCCGCTGATGACCGCGACGGCCATGGGCGTGCGGATCTCGGCGCCATCCCCGACACCCATGGCCATGGGCAGCAGTCCAAGGACGGTGGTGGCGGTGGTCATCAGAATCGGACGCAGCCGGACATGGCACGCCCGGACGACGGCTTCCTTCAGTTCTAGACCGCGGGCGCGGAGGGTGTTGGCGTAGTCCACGAGAACGATGGCGTTGTTCACCACAATGCCGGCGAGCATGATCATGCCGAGAAAGACCACGACGCTGAGGTTGATGCCGAGCCACTTGAGCCCGAGGACCGTGCCGACGAACGCCATGGGGATGGTGAACATGATGATGAGCGGCTGGATGAGGGACTCGAACTGCGAGGCCATGATGACATAGACGAGGAACATGCTCAGCCCGAGCGCGAGGAAAAGGCTGCCGCGGCTGCGTTCCCATTCCTCGTTCTGGCCGGTGATGTGGAAATCCATGTGCGCGGGCCAGTGAATCGCGCCGGCGAGACTTTTCCTCGCGGCTTCGACGGCGGCACCGAGGGAGTTCCCGCCGACGTTGGCCTGGACGAGGGCGACGCGTTTGCCGTCGATGCGGCGGATTTCGCTGGGGCCCTCGCCGACATTCATCGTGGCGATGGCATTGAGCGGCAACGGCGTCGGCGCGCCGGGGTTGATGGTGAGCTTGCCGATGTCGGCGACCTGTTCGCGGTCCGGCTCGGCGAGGCGGACAACGATAGGAACCCGGCGGTCGCGGCGATTGAGGCGGGTGGCCTCATTGCCCTTGACGAGGTCGCGGACCTGGTTGGCGACCTGCTGGATGTTGAGCCCGTGGCGGACGATCTGCTGGCGGTCGTAGTGAATCTGGACCTCGGGCGCGCCGCTGCGCAGGGAGGGTTCGACATCAGCCAATTCGGGAGACTTGATCAGCAGTTCTGTCGCCTGATCGGAAAACCGCTTCAACTCGGGCAGGTCCTCGCCGTTGATCTGGATGACGATCGGTTTCTTGCTGCTGAAAAGCACGGGCCGCGTGAGGCGGATGTTGAGATCGGGGACGTTCTCATACATCGCGCGAACCTGCCTGATGACCCGGTCCTCGGTCGCCCGCGGATTCTCGGTCTTGTGGAGAACGAACTTGAACTTGCCGGCATGCTCGCCCTCGTCGGAGCCCTTCATGTTGGCGGTGTCAAAACCATACATCACCAGGAGCGTGTCGATATCGAGTTCCTTTTTCCGCGCAAGAATCCGTCGTTCAATCTCACCGAGCGTCCTGACCGTGACGTCGAGCGGCGTGCCCACGGGAAGCGCGACCTCGAAGGTGAATTCGCTCTGCCGCACCTCCGGGAGGAGTTCGGATTGCAGTTCTTTGCCGACCGTGTAAGTGAGGACGAAACAACCGATCGCGAGCAGGACCATGACCACGGGCATCTTCAAGGCGAGGCGGAGAATCTTCGGATAAATGCCGCGTTCCGTTTCGGGGTCACTCGGGGCCTCGCGGGCAAAGAAGCGCCGGACGACACCGCCACACCAGAAGAGCAACCGGAAGACTCCGGCAACCAGGCGGACCATCCACACGAGGTTGAGGCCGATGACTTCGAGCAGGAACGACAGCGGCAGTCGCAAGAGGAGATAAGGTGACATCAGAACGAGGAGGAACTTGTTTCCCCTGAGTGTCCCGGCAAAGTCCCGGAATGAACCCCAGACTTCGGAGAGCGAGTTGCCGACAAATTCCCTTTCACCGAACCGAATCTTCAGGAGCGAGACCAACAGCGGAAGAACGAAGATCGGCACCCAGAACCGGAGCCATTCGATGCCGAGGCTTTTGTAGTCCACCTTGTTCTCCGGCTTGGGGATTTCGATGCGGGACTCCATCCACCAGGCGTAACCGAGGTGCCCGGCTACAACGACGGCCAGCAGGATCGCGAGCGGCATCAGGATGCGGCAGAGAAACGTCGTAAGCCGGATGCGTCCGGCGAATCCGCCGACGGGATGCGCGACCATGCCGGCGGCGCCCTTCAGCTTGAAACCGGTGCGGCTGGCCAGCATCGGGATGAACAGGATGGCGACGATGAGCGAGGCCAGAAGCGAGGTGACCACGGTGAGGCCGAGATCGCTGAACACCTGCCCGGCGAGCCCCTCCACGAAGACCATCGGGAAAAAGACGCAGATCGACGTGAGGGTGGACGCGATGACCGCGCCCCGGACTTCGCGTGTGCCGCGGATGGCGGCGCTTCGGACGGGGTCGCCTTCCTCGCGGCAGCGGTAGATGGATTCAAGCACGACAATCGAGGAATCCACCAGCATGCCGATGCCCATGGCGAGCCCGCCGAGGGACATGATGTTGAGGGAGACATCCAGGAGGTGCAGCGGGGCGAAGGTGACGAAAATCGAGATCGGGATGCTGAGCGCGATGATGGCGGTGGTCCGCAAATCCCGGAGAAAGACGAGCAGAATGCCGATGGCGAGAAGGCCGCCGGTAATCGCCGTGCTCCTGACCTCCCTGATGCTGTTGTCGATGAAGATCGAACGGTCGGCCACAATCTTGAGAATCACGCCTTCTTCCTTCAGCAACCTGCCGGCGATGGATTGTTTCGGCGTGCGGAGCGAACCGACGGCGGCCTTGATGGCTTCACCGACCTTGACCATGTTCGAATCGGCCTCCTTGTAAATGTCGATCTGCACACTCTCCGTGCCGTCCGTGTGGGTGAGCATTTCGCGGTCGCGCTGGCCGTAAACGATGGCGCCGAGATCCTTGAGGCGCAGTTCGCGGCCTTCGTTGCGCGTGATAATGGTGTTGGCGACCTCTTCGATGTTGGCGTACTCATTGATCGCGCGGATCATGTATTCCGCGTCGCCTTCACGGATGCGGCCCCCGGCGGCGTTGATATTTTCGGCACGGAGACGGTCGAGAACGCGGTTGATGGGGATGTTCGCGCGGTCGAGTTTCGCGCTGTCGATGAGGACGTGAATCTCTTCCTCCAACCCGCCCCGCACGCGGGCGGCGGCGACGCCGGGAATGGGCTCGATGGCGCGCTTCACCTGCAACTCGGCGATGCGGCGCAGGCGACGAGCGGAGGCGCGCCGGGAATCCTCGTTGGCGCCGATCTCGGCGGCGCTGGCGGGGCTTTCCGAGAGGCTGAGTTCCATGACCGGGTCCAGCGACGGATCGTAATGGAGCAGCAGCGGCTTTCCGGCCTGGCGCGGAAGATACACAGTGTCGAGCTTCTCGAGCGTGTTCTGGATGGCGTCGTGCATCGGCGTGCCCCAGTTGAATTCCAGCACGACATCGCTGACCCCGGCGCGGCTGATGCTGCTGATTTCACTGAGCCCCGTGACAACGCCGAGGCGTTCCTCGATCGGGCGGCTGATGTCGTTCTCCACCTCCTCGGGCGCCGCGCCGGCATATTCCGTACGGATGGTGAGCGTGGGATAACTCATTTCCGGCATGAGCGTCACCGGAAGTTGGCCGAGCGAGAAATAGCCGAACACCACCGCGGCCGTGAACACCATCAACACCGCCACGGGGCGATCGGTCGTAAAGTTGGAATCGGGACGGTCAGGTTCCATAATAGCAAGATAGACTGCGGCAAATACGCCTTCAGTTACCGGGCTTCTTCGTTCCCGGTTGACCGGTCTTCGGCCCCGTCGGTCCGGGAAGGACGACGCCGTTGGTGGCCACGGCAAGGGCGTTGGTCGAAGCCGCGGGATCGGGGATGGTCTTCGGCTGTCCGATCTCACGAATCGGCTGGTCGTCCTTCAGGCCGACCTGGCCGGCCACGACGATGCGATCGCCCGTCTTGAAATTCTCCCTCGGCTCGATGTTCTCCTTGTCCAGGTTGACCGGTTCGACGAGATGGCGACGGGCGCGGCGGATGCCGGCAGCATCCGTGTATTCCTTGAAGGCGAAGATCTGATCGTTGTCATAGACGATGGCCCGCTTGGGAATCAGCAGGGCGTCCTCCTTGGATTCGAGGACCAACTCGACGTTGACCCACATGCCCGGACGCAGCGCGCCAAGTTCCCGGATGCCCACGACGACTTCCACCGTGCCGGCGCGCGCCTCCACAATGGGCGAGACGCGTTTGACGTAGCCCTTGAAAATCTGGTTGTCGTAGGTCGGGGAGATCAGCCGGGCCGGCATGTCCGCCTTGAGCCGGGGAAGGTACTGCTCCGGGACGTGAATGATGGCGACGGTGGACTCCAGATTGATGATCTCGAAGACGGGATTTCCCTGATGAACCGAATCACCGACCTTCACAGTGCGGCTGGTGATCGTGCCCGAGATCGGCGCGCGGACCTCCGTGAACTCAAGCTCGCGCCGGGCGTTCCCAGCCCGCAGGTCGGCCTGATCCACCGCAAACTGCGCGTCCTGCATCGCGGATTCACTGATCAAATCCTGGTCGAACAACAGCTTCTGCTTGTCCCGCTCGATCTTGGCCTTGGCAAGCTGGCTGGCCGCCTGGTCGTAGGCGTTCTGCTGCCGAACACTCTCAAGCCGCAGGAGCACCTGATCCTTCGTCACCTTGTCGCCCTGCTCAACCAGCAGTTCGATTGCCGGATTCGCCGTGCGCGCCAGTACCCGCACCTGCTCTTCCGCCACCAACGCCGAGGAACGCTCAAGGAGTCGCTCGATGCGCCCGACCCGGGCCGTTTCCAATTCCACCAGTGAGGGCCTGATTTCCGGCGTGGTGCCCTGCTGGGCAACGGCGGCGTCCGGCTTCGGTTTGCCGTCCTCCGGCTTGCAGCCGACCAGCCCGGCGATTGCGCAGCCAAGGAGCAACCACCGCTGAGGCCAATGGCCGGGGGAAAGTTCGGGAAGGATTTTGGTACGGTCGTTCACAGTGGTTCGAGAAGGATATCAGTTGATGTCAATTGGTTACCCGCAATTCCAAGATTGGCTCAGCGCACGCCCTGATAAACCAGTGGGAACAGCTTGCTCCCGAAGCCGTGCCGCGAAGGGACGTGTTGACGCAGGAAAACCTGAATGAGCCCTTCCTCCGGCACGATGCGGAAATCCGTGCTCGCGTAGCCGCCCCAGGAGTATTGCGTGGCCTCGCGGGCGCCGTCGCCGGATCCGATGCGAACCTTTGCGATGGCGAACCCGAGCCCGAACTGAAAGGCGCCCGGAACTTCCTTCAACTGATTGCTGAACACCTCGTCGATGGAGGACTGTTTCAGAATGCGTCGCCCCTTGAACTCCCCGCCGTTGACCAGCATCAGGCAAAAGTTCCCGTAATCCTGAATTGTCGATACCAGTCCGCCGCCGCCGGAAAGGAATTCGAAGCCGTCGTTGAAACGGCTCGATGTGTTCTTGTCCACAATGGCCAGCCGGCCGTCGTGCGTGGTGTGGCAGGACGCAAACCGCGGGCGCTTTTCCTTCGGCACGGAGAAACCGGTATCCTTCATTTCCAGCGGCTGCAGCACGGTTTCCCGCATGTAGACATCCAGTGGCTTGCCCGACCACACCTCGATCAGGCGGCCCAGCAGATCCGTGCTGTAGCCGTATGTGAAGCGTTCGCCGGGTTGGTGGAGCAACGGAATTCTCGCCATCGCCTCGGCGGCCTTTTCGACGGACATGTCAGGCGGCCACATCCCGCCCGGACCGTGATAGCGCATCCCTTCGCGCTCATGCGCCGCAAGGGCTTTGCCCGCGCCATAGCCGTAGCCGGTCGTGTGCCGGAAGACATCCCGTACCGTGACCGGCCGCTTCGGCGCCGCCAGATCAGTCGCGCCGCGCCCGCCAGAAAACACTTTCACCTTCGCGAAGGCGGGAATGAATTTCGCGACCAGATCATCCAGGTCAAACTTCCCGGCCTCGTGCAGGGTCATTGCCGTCACTGACGTGATGGGTTTCGTCATCGAATAGATCCGGACAATAGTGTCTTCCTTGAACGGCTGTTTCGTCTCGATGTCCGCGAACCCGACGGCATCAAGATGCACGACAGCGCCGCGATGGATCACCAGGTGGGCCGCCCCGGCAATCGACCCGTCCGCGACGGCGGCCCTGATCCGCTTTCGGCATTCAGCCAATGCCGACGAATCCAGGGATTCGGCGGTCGCTTCGATGGGCGCGACACTCAGCAGCGTCGAGATCGCGAGAGATTTGTAGAACAGTTTCATTCGATGGTCAGATTCAGTTTAAGCCTTTCAAGTGTCCGCCCTTCGGACAGGGCCAGCGTGGCCAGGGCCTTGTTGTAGTCGGCCAGGGCGTTGATCTCGGCGGATCGCGCGGTGGTCAGGTCCCGCTGAAGCTGCAGGACCACAAAACTCGTACTGTTGCCGACCGCGAGCTTCTTTTCCTCGGCGGCCAGTGCCTCCTCGGCAAACTCCCGCGACTTGCGGGTGGTGGCAACCTGATCATAGGCCGCGCGCGCGGCCTCGATGTCGAGCGCCACTTCCGTCATGATCGATTGTTCGAGTTCCTTCAGGTTCAGCAGCGTCCGCTCATTGCGCAGGCGCTGCAGCTCCAACTGTTTGCGCGCGTTGCGGTTGCCCAGCGGAATGTTCAGCACTCCACCGATGGAATAGCGCGGACTGCTGCGGTCGAGAATGTCATCCACCACTCCGTTGTATTCGCGCCGCGAACCGCTGTAGCTGGCGGAGGCCACGAGATCGAGCTGTGGATACAACTGATTCTTTCGGAATCGGAGCGTGATGCCGTCGGACTCGACGTTGAGGCGAGATTGAAGAATCTCCGGTCGCCTGCGTAGGGCGATGCCCCAACTCTCGTGCAGATCGAATGCCTGCGGCACGGCGACGAGCACCTCCGCAGGCCGGATGTCGATGGCGCTCCACGTGGCGATGTCGTCGGTGAGCAGACGCTTGAGGTTGTATTCCTGGGTGACGAGGTTGCGCCGGGCGGAGCGCAGACTCGCCTCGCGGGCGGCGAGTTGCGACTCCGCCTGCTTCTCGTCCAGCGGCGCCATCACGCCGACCTTGACCCGCTGACGATTGGCCGCCAACAGCTTCTCCGTGAGGGCCTTTGCCTCCCGCTGCACATCGACGGCGTTGCGCGCGAGAATCAGGTCGTAGTAGGCCCGCTCGACCCGGGTGACGAGATTCATGATTGCCTGTTGCAATCCCAGCTCCGACACGCGGACGTTGTTGCGATTGATCTGGATGTTCATCCGCGTGCTGTCGATCCAGGCGTTCCTCAGCAACGGTTGGCTCAACGAGATGTTGGCGGAACCGAACGTATTCTCGAACAATCCCGGATTAACCCCCTCTCGATGCTGGAGGTTGCCGCCAATGGAATAGTCCAATCCGCTGATGGCGGAGCCGGCAATGGTTGCATTGTAACGCTCGGAATCCGTCTCGGTGCCGGCGAAAACACGACTCTGTTCATCTACGCCACCGGGCGTCGAGGCGGTCGAGATGTCCGTGCTGAGGCGCAGGGAGGGATCGAAGGCCATGCGGGAAACCTCCAGATTCATCCTGGCGAGTTCCGGACTGACGCGGCTGATCTCCAACACCAGGTTGCGCTGCAGAGCCTGATGAACGCAGTCTTCAAGGGAAAGCGACACGACATTCGTGTCGGCTCGGGCAAACGCAGCGACGAGCGGGATTGCGGCCATCAGACAGATGGTCCGGCAATGCCGGAGGAAAAGCGGCGCCCGTCGTTCGGGGTGGGATTGATGCACTCTCATTGTTTGCGGTTCTGATCGGCGCCCCGGTAATGCGCGGCGTTGGTCGCGGGCAACCACCGTCGCAACTCCCCCTTCACCAATGTCGTTTCGGGAAGGCGCGCCAGATTGGTCCACTGATGCGGATCCCCGCCCATGTCGTAAAGCTCCTCGCCGCCGTCGGCGTAGCGGATGTAATGCCAGCGTTCGGAACGGACGGCATGATTGTTGCCGAGCCAATGCGGCGAATGCGTGATCACCGCCGGATAGGGCCACTCCGCTTCCGGATTGCGCACGAGTGGAGCGATGCTTCGGCCTTCGTTGCGTCCGTTTGGCGGGAGACCGCAAAGTTCGAGCAACGTGGGATAAAGGTCGAGCAGACTGACCGGGCGTTTGCAGGTGCTTGTTGCGGTATGCCACGAATGGTCACGCAGTTTTTCCGGCACGTGGATGATGAGCGGCGTGCGGGTGGTCTGTTCCCAGAGAGCGGACTTGGCGATCTTCTTTTCGCCGACGTCGTAACCATGATCGCCCCAGAGGACGACGATGGTGTTGTCGCGGTGCCTGCTTTTCTCCAGTGCGTTCAACACATGCCCCACGCACGCATCGGCGAAGGAATCGGCCGCGAGACAGGCCTGAACGGCCTCCTTCCATTTGCCGCTCTCGCGGATGTGTTGGATGTGTTCCTCGCCCATGCGCCTGCCGATCGGGGGAATGTCGTCGAAGTCATCGGGTTTGAAGGGCGGCAGTTCGATGTCCTCGATGGGATGCATCTCGAAAAACTGGCGCGGCGCATACCACGGGAGATGCGGCAGGTAGATGCCACAGCCGAGGAAGAACGGTTGGTTGTGATCGCGTCTCAGAAACTGCGCGGCACCTTCGGCGGTCTGCCAATCCGGGTTCGCCTCGACCGGATGATCGGTGGGACCCCAGTCGATCAGGCGGGCAAGGATTGGATTGGACTCGAACTTGGGACGCAATCCGTGCGCATAACGGGCGGCCAACGGCGGCGGAAGCGCACCGGTGCGGGTCGAGTAAACATGATCCCAGGCGCCGGCATCGGAGAACTTGCCGTGCGCCTGATGGTAAAGTTTGCCGCCACCCCACGCGAGGTAACCGTGCTTGCGAAACCATTGCGGCAGGGTCACCCAATCCCGGTATTGCGGCAGGTCTCGGAACCAGTTCAGATTGCCGTAGATGCCGGTGGTGGAAGGACGCAGTCCCGTCATGATGGCCGTCCGCGAGGGGCTGCACAAAGGCGCGGCGCAGTGGGCCTGTTCAAAAAGAACTCCTTTGCGGGCAAGTCGGTCGATGTTTGGAGTCTTCGCCTGCGGATGGCCGCCGAGGCATCCGACCCAGTCGTTGAGGTCGTCCACCGCGATGAACAGGACGTTCGGTCGCTCGCCATTTATTTTCGCGGGCGCCGGTGGTGGAGGCAGGGTTGGCACGGGCACCGGTTGGGTGGCATCGAACACTTCGGCCTTGATGATCAGGTCGCGAAATTTCCCATCCTCCACATCCTTCAGGGATTCCAGAAAGGCGACGAGGTCGGGCACGTCGGTTTCCGACAGATCCATTCGTGCGTAGGCCGCCGCCACGTCGTCTGCAGCGCCGGATTTCCTGGCGGTGCTTGCCGCGATCTTGGCGCGGATCACCTTTTCGAGATCGGAGCCGTTCAGCTTGAGATTACGAAGTGAGGGTGTCGGTTTGGGTGGGCCACCCGGTTCAACCACGTGCGATTTGCCGTCGCTGAAGCCCGACGGGGCATGGCAGCTGACGCAGTTGGCCACGTTCACGTCGCCTTCGGAGCCGAGGAAGGTTTTGAAGCCGAAGTAGGCCCGCCGGTTCATGGTCGGAGGCAACTTGAGCAGAATGCGCCCCTCTTGATTTGCCAGGCGACCGTAGACGCGGCCCGCGAAATCTTCCGGCAGTTCACCGTCCTCGGGCTGGTCGGGGATGCGGTTGACGTAAACGAAGGCATCGAACGCGGAGCGCTGGGTGCTTTCCAGTCGATGGATCTTGGTCGTGGTCTCGATGCTCTTCGGTTGGTCGGCGGCAGACAGCGCAAATGCCGAGAGCAGTATTCCGGTGAGGACGGTGCTTTTCATCACTTCATTGGCGCAACGGCAGCGGGAGGATCATTTGGGAGTTGTGCCGGAAAGGGCCTGCCCGGCACGGTTCGCGAGTTTGGCTTCGGGGTCGTTCTGAGCCAGGTGGGTGAGCCATTCGCGGACGGCGGGGTCGTCGCGAACGGGTTCGAGGGCTTCGATGGCGAAGTAGCGGAAACGCGCGGATTGATTGCCCTCCTGTGTTTCCGCACTCAGGTCGGCCAGGATCTGGTTGCGAAACTCCGGCGAGGGAACCATTCCTTTCATCGCGGCCAAGGCCTGTCCCTTCTGACCGAAATCCGCAGTCTCCACATAGATGTCCGCCACCGCCTGCAGGGCTTTGTCGTCGAAGTAACGATAGCGTTTAAGACTGCCGACCTGCTTCAACCGGTCCCACGTAGACTGGTTGGTGTCCATCAAGGTCGAGTAGGCGTTGACCAGTTCGGCCTGAAGGCTGGAAACGACGCCATACTGATCAAACTCGTTGGTGAACTTGGTCAGTTCTTGTGATTGCTGTTCCAGTGCGGCAATTCGTCGGGCGAGATTGGAATCCACGGCTCTCGTTGCGGAACTCGGACCTGGTCGTGATTCCAAAGTGGCGATCTGGTTCTTCAATTCCGCAATTGTCTGAGTGGCCTGCTTGAGCTCGGACTCGACCCGATTCAATTTCTCTTCCAATGCCTTATCCGAGGTTGCTTGATTCGGAGGAGCTGGCTGGGTGCCCGGTTTTCCGGAAAGTGCGGCGATCAAGGCAACCGCGGACACCAGGATTGCTACGATAGGGAGGGTTTTGTTCATGATGATTTTCGATGTAGTTCGTGGATCTTGCGGATCGCTCGTGCGGAACGTAGTGTTGCAGCCG
>JADHOF010000057.1 GCA_016779125.1 Verrucomicrobiia bacterium
TCACGCTTTGGAGCCGGCCCGCGAAAGCGAAGCGGTCAAAAGGAACGGAGTTGAGCGGAGACCATTCGTTTGCCGGCTGACCGGCCTCGTTCGGCAGCATTCGAATGAGAAGAACCTCCTCGTTCGTGACGTCGTGCAGGGTGCGGGCCAGCTTTTCAAGCAGCTGAAGATCCTGAATCCGCCTTGAGGTGGAGACGAAGGTCGCGAGGTTCGCGATCTGTCGGATCGATTGGGGATTTGCTCCGTGCAACCCCGGCACCAAACGCGCGTGGCGATGTTCCCGGGTGAGGTCCCGTATGTTTTTTGGCGCTGCCATACCCGTCTTCCCGTTGGGTTGACGGCGGCCTTGTTCACCCTGTCCCGAGGGTCATGCTGCTGGCCCGGGGGCGAGGCAGAGTGATGCCGTCGCCGAACCGATTCCACTGACACTGGGAGCTGCCCATTCCAGCTCCACCTCTAACAAACTCGCATAATCTGTGCCTGTCAAATATGAGAAGGTCAGGTGATTCCCTAATCAGTTCTCGTAATGTGTCCATTGGACCCGGTGAAGCCGGCGGGCGTTCAATCGAAATGTTCGGCCTGTGATTTCAGGGTGAACCATTTCACGAATCTGCGCTTCACTGGGCCGCGTGATCAGGATTGGCATCGTTGGCTGCGGACGAATTCTCGCGGCGCACCTGCGCGGATATCGACTGTTGCGCGCGGAATTGTCGTGTGCGACGAGGTCTAGTTCAGGCCGATGGAGGTAACAGTGGGAGGACGCAGAGGCGCTTGCGGGTTGGAGTGCGAGCTCGTTGGGTCGGGGATGTCCCTCCAGTGCAGTTGAAAATTGGGGAGTCTCAATATTCGACGCACAATCGTGGGATTTCCATAGAAATGCCGGCGACTGCCGTTGAACCCGATCAACACCAGCTCTTCAAAAAATGACGACAGCGCGGCATAGCGTTCCTGCCCGGCCTGTGGGTTCATCGCGATGAAACTCTCAACCTGTACAATCGTCACAGTCTTTTCCCCGAAGGTAACCTCGGAGATTCGAATTTTTCTCCAGCTGTTCGTTGGCTCCGTTTCCATGGAGATACCGTCGCGCGTGATGTTGCCGGGGAAAATACCCCGAAGGGATTAGCCCGGTGCTTTACGCGTCAGGCTTTGGAGCTGCAGTCAACACGCTGTTTGCCATCGGTCGATCGGCAGGCAGGGAGAATCACCTCAAAGATGCTGCCTTTTCCGACCTCGGATCGCACTTGAATATCCCCGCCGTGCATCTGCGCAAGCGACCGCGAAAGAGCCAGGCCAATGCCGGTTCCGGCGATTCGCGATCCACTGCCTGCAGCCTGAAAAAACGGTTTGAAGAGGAATTGCTGGTCAGATTTTGATATTCCTCGGCCTTTATCCCACACACAAAGACTGACATTTTCTCCATTTCCACTTGCACTAATGTTTAGCCCCAGCGCTTTGCCTTTTGGGGTAAACTTAACCGCGTTGGTCAGCAGGTTGATCAGGATCTGGCGGATGCGGCGAGTGTCCCCCGTCACTCGTGGGAGCTTGTTCTGGTGTTCGAAATGGACCGATTGATGCTTTTTTCTCGCCTGAGGTTCGATCAGTTGGATGGCCTCTTGTGCCACGAATTGGAGATCTACCGATTCCAGATGCAATGTGTGTTCACCGGCCTGCGACTTGGCGAGATCAAGTATGTCGTTGATGAGGCTGAGCAGGTGTTTGCCGGCCTCCCTGATGTGGGAAAGGCTTTCCAGCTGGTCGGGTGTGACCGGTCCTTGGACGCCTGATTCGATAAGCTCTGAAAAACCCAGGACACTGTTCAGCGGACTGCGGAGTTCGTGGGTCATGTGGGCAAGGAAACGGTCCTTTGCATCGAGTGCCTCGTGAAGTGACTTTGTGCGCTCGGCAATCGTTGCTTCGAGAGCCTGGTGATGCATTCTGATCTCCGCGTCCCGGCACCTGAGCTTGGCCACCATGCTTTCGAAACATCGCGCAACGTGACCCAGAACACAGTCTTTGTTCGATTCTGGAATTCGGGTGTCGAGCTTCCCCGTTCGACTCACCTCTTCCATGGCTTCGGCAAGCGCGTACGCGGGCCTCATTGTGTGATTCAAGAACGGTCGCAAACTCCACCAACCCACGATTGCCAAGGCTGCAGCGACCAGTAGTGAGGCGACGATGTCGCTCAGGAATGCCTCTAGCTGGTCGGGTTGCCGGGTGACGGACTCAGCCGTTTGCTCGGTTTCCCATTCCCCCCGGGTGGCGTGGCGGGTGTAATCCAAGGCGGTGAAGCAGGCCAGCGAGGCGAAGGCTGACAAAAGGCAGAGCACCCAGATTCCTCGACGCAACTGGCTTTCGAAGGATCCGCTCGGGTGGGGCGATGGCTGGAGTTGCTTCATCTTGTGAACTACTGGTCATTGTATACCCGAATTTAATGCGATCCAACCGATCGGTCTGCAAGGTGGTCTTGATGTAAGATTTTCCACGAGTCAACCCTTCCGATCGGCTTGCTGGCTGCGGCGTCCAAGGCGGTGTTTATCTCCCGCAGGAATTGGTGCCTTGCCAAGACGGACTGCCTTGCAGCTTCGTCGGCTTCCACAATGCGTTGGGAATCATTGCCGCAGAGGGCTGAAACCAGCTGGTGTGCGGCGGGACCGTGGTCGTCGCCGTCCAGCTCGATATGTCGGTTGAGGTAGTGCTGGAAGATAGAGGGTCCCCTGTGTTGAAGTCCCAGGTTTTTCAAGATGTCCTTGAAGTGGGCGGGTAGGAGATTCTCGCGACCAAATGCAAATGCAGCGGCGACACAATGCGGCTGATTCCCTGAGATGAGACGGAAGGTGGCGCGTGTGAATCTACGCGCCGGCTCCGGCATGCGCGCCCAGTTTAAGGCCTCTCTGAAGCCGTGGCTTTCCCCCAGTTGCAGGAAGTGCTTTATGGGCAATGTGTTGGCGCCCACTTCCTCCATAGCCCTCAGGTAGGTTGTGAAATGGCTTTCATGGCGGTTGGTCTGCCAGTTGTCGGACGGTGCCTCATCACTTTCCTCAAGAAGCACGATTTCGTTGATCAGGCGCGCCGCGGCCGGATTTTTCGGAGGGGTCCAAGGTACCCGGGCGGGTGCCAGCTCATTCTGCAGGTATTTGAGGAGGGACATGAAGTCCCAGACGGCGAAGACGTGATGCTCCATGAACACGCGAAGCCGGTTCATGGAGCCGATTTCGATCGACGGCATCTCCTGATGAACCGGAAGCGAATCCTTTCTGGATGTCATACCGGGTAGACAAAGCGGCCGTTGACCCGGACGTCGAGCAGGTCCGGGTGTCGAAAATTGCCGATGGATACGGCCAAATTACGCCGCCGCCGCCCGGTCGTGTTGAAAGGCAGGTTGGCGTGATTACCGCGCAGTACAAAGCGATGGCTTCCGTGGTGAAGAAAAAAGGTCCGTTCGGTTGCGGTAAAAGTGACCTGTATCCCCCGGCTTTCGACACAGTGCGGGCACAGCATTGATAGCTGCCGGTGGCCTTTGGATCCCATCGGCAGATCAAAAGCGGGTGCGTCGCGGCACATCCCTTCCACCGTCACAAGCACATCCTCAGGCAGCGGAGTCGCAGGGTGGGCAAACACCGCCATCGAGTAGGAGGGCTTGCTGACCAGATGCCGCCGGAACCAAGGGATGACCAGTGGAGCAACCATGGCGACGGCGGCTGCGGCGCGACGACGATTCCAGCGGCGATCGATTGGATCGGGTTTAAACATGTGTACAAGATCGCACCAGGAATCGCTTCGGAAATACTCCAAACGGGCTACCTCTTCAGATCAACAGCCGGGCGGAGCGCCGTTTGGTCTGATCGATTTGAGATACTTCAGCACCGCCTCCGTTTTGGTGCCGACATTGAGCTTCTTGAAAATCCTTCGCGAATGCGTCCGCACGGTCTCGATGCTGATTCCGAAATGCTCGGCGATTTCTTTGTACACCATTCCCTCCGCCAGTTTGGCTATAACCATGCGTTCGCGTGGGCTCAGTTGATCAAGCCTGGCCGAATCGGGCGACGCGTTGATATGCGCGGCGATCAGTTTTCGACTGACGTCCGGAGTCAGCGGGCTGCCGCCCAGCAACACATCGCGAATTGCCCGGGCCAGCAGATCGGTCGCGTTTTTCTTGGTCAGGTAGCCATCTGCTCCGCGTTGTAGCGCCTGCTCGACCCAGTAGTAGTCATCTTCTCCGGTGAGCATCATTACGGCCATGTCCGGCACCTTCGACTTCAACGCCGGAATCGACTCAACGCTTTCTGAGTCTGCGAGATGAAGATCCAACAGCAAGACTTGGGGTTGGATCCAAGGGATGGCAGCCAAGGCATCGGGCACGGTTTGCCACGCGCCGACGCACTGAAATCCGGTCTGCCAGTTGCACCAGTGTCTTAATGACTCCCGAATGCTCGCCTCGTCGTCGATCACCGCCACGCGTATTTCTTTTTCAATCATGTATTGCCTCCCTGACCGGTTCCTCCGTCCGTCCCGCCGCCGTGAGCGCCAGTCGCAAGGCTCTCACCAGTTCCTGTCTGCCGTAGGGCTTTGGCAACTTGAAGAAGTCGGCCGGTGTACCGGTGGTATTTGAAGCGCTGCCCACAAGGATCACCTGTGCCCGCGGGTTGAGCCGGAACAATTCGTTTTGAACGAAGGTTTCGGCATCGGCCAGGAACGAGTGGCCACAAAGCAGCAGATCGACAACGGCCTGCTGCGAAGTGAATTGATCGAGCCGTTTGGAGGTGTCTGCTTGCAGAACCAGGGCGCCGAAACATTCCATGGTTTGTGCTGTGAGCAGGCGGACTGCCTCATCTGCCTCAGCGAGCACCACGGTGACTCCCGTCAGGTCGATCATCTCAGCGGTTGACTGCGCAGCCGTCGTGTCGGAGGCGTGGGTCGGAAGCGTCATTGTGACGGTTGTTCCCGTGCCGGGGCTTGATTCTACGCACAGGTCACCGCCCAGACGCCGGATGATTGCGCTGGCTGTCGAAAATCCAAGGCCCGTTCCATCTGGTTTGGTGGTGAACAGCGGCTCGCCCAATCGTTGCAGGGTAGATTCATCCATCCCCGGTCCGCTGTCGGCAATCTCGATCCGGGCGGTTGCCGCGTCTGCCCGCGTCAGCCGGACGCGTAATACGCCGCCCTGGGTCATCGCCTCGATGGCGTTGGTGATGAGATTTCCAAGGGCCTGTTGCAAATCGCTCGCCGCCGCCACGTTCCCTACGTTTTCCTCCAGCTCGATCTGTTTCTCGACGCCTGTCCCGCTCATTGCGTGGAGAGCCAGCGTGGCGGTTATCACCTCCCGCAGATCGCGGGGCTCCCGCTCATTTCGGCCCCGGGTAAACGCGAGGATCTGCTCGACAACATCCGATCCATGCCGTGCCGCTTCGATGATGGTGCGGGTGATTGCGCGATTGGAATCCGCCGTGGTGGCGCCTTCCAAGGCCTGCGCGGCAAGCAGGATGGGTGTCATGACATTGTTCAGGTCGTGGGCCACGCTGGCTGCGACAGCCCCGAGGCTGTCGAGTCGCTGCAGGCGTTGCAATTGCCGTTCGAGCAGCCTCTGTTCCGACACGTCCCGAATCATCAGAAGCAGTGCCGGGCGGTTGTCCCAATGAAAAGGCCCGGCACTGATATCAGCTACAATCTCCCCTCCGTCCAGTCGCAGCATGTTTAGCCCGCTCAAGCGATCCGTGTTCTCAGATCCTGCAAGCTCAACCAGCCGCTTTGACACGGCCTCCTCATCCGTCAGCAGAATCATGGGAAAGCTGGTTTCCAGCAGATCCAATTCCGGGGAGCAACGGAACAGCCGGCTGGCCGATCTGTTGGCAAAGCGGATGTTCAATGTGCGGTCCAGCACAAGGATCGAGTCCGGTGCCAGATTCACCAGTCGGGTGAATTGGCGTTGTTGCTCCAACTGCTTGCGGAAACGGTTTAAACGCACCACGACCTTCACGCGGGCCCGCAGCTCGGCCACATCGATCGGTTTGGTGATGAATTCGTCCGCTCCCGCCTCAATCCCCTGCAGGCGTGACTGGCGGTCGGAGAGCGCCGTTATCATTATGATGGGGATTGAGGCCAGCAATGCGTGCGACCGCAGTTTTCTGCAGATGGAAAATCCGTTTTCCCCCGGCATCATCACATCGAGCAGGATGACGTCCGGCAGCATTTCCTCCGCCAGGCGCAGCCCCTCTCCGCCGCCGTATGCCCAAGACACGTCGTAGTCGGATTGAGAGAATGCCGCCGACACGAATTGCAAGATTCGCGGCTCATCGTCGATTACGAGAATCTGCGGTCTGTGGCCTTCATGGGGGGCGGGCATCATGATGATACGGGAATCGAGATGCCCAGTAGTATTCTTTAGAAAGCCAACTGCCAACAGGGAAGCGGGCTCCCGTGAACGATGCTTATTCCGCACCGGGTCATGAATATTTCGGACAATCTGCGCACCAATCCGGGTATCATGCCGGCGGCGAGATGCCGCGGGGTGTCAATTGCGAGCAGTTTCGAGTCCGCCGGTCCTTGCGACAGCAGCAAACGGGGGGGGGCTTTGTCCGGGGATATTTTCCGCAGTGCGACCAGCGGTTGATTCATCGCTGAAATGAAATCTTGCATCGAAATCCCAGCCCTGGCCGCCTCGTCTCCGAGATGGTCCACCACAGTGTGGAGAAACCAATAGTCAATGTAGGACTCGGAGACCAACTGCTCGCTGTAGCCCCGCATTCTGGCCCATTCGGCAAGCCAGCCGGCGGTGGAAATCTTCCCGTTTCGGGCATGCGGGACGGGGTCCCCTTCGAGATAGCCCTCGACGAATGCCAAGGCCCGGCCCAGTTCGTGGCGGCGCTGATCGGCAGCAATTCTGCCGGCTATCACGGGATCCCCGTAGCGTTCGACAAATTCAATTGGAGGATGAGTGTGTTGTGCCATACCTAGCCTGAAGAATCAGATCTTAGGGTGGGCTTTTAAATCCCCTATATGGAGTAGCTGGTGGGGGGCTTTCTTTGATACGGATCCCCCATTTGTGGGACTTTTGGTGAGGCTGGGGGATTGGATAGCATTGGCTTCCTTGAAATTCCGATAGTGCGTGTTCCTTGGCTGTGGAAAGCGCGGATGTTCGGAGGCGAAGGGGGGGGCTGGTCGTTGTTTGGTTGCGCCCCCCCCTCTCGCCATATTCCGCCGGTGCCTCGTTGGTACCAAGGCATGCCGGCAGAAATGAATGCGATGCGATCCAAAATATCTCCGTGAACCGAACTACGCCGACCCGGAAGACGCTGCCCTGTGCTTGAAGAGGGCTGGTTTCAGCTTGCTTGGTGGAAGGGATGGAAACGAGGTCTACGAGCGCGGAGAATGGCGGATTTCGCGGCTGGAGCCGGGTAGTGATCTCTGGATGTGCCATGAAGGCAGCGTCCGATGGTATGTTGGGCGGCTGATGACCGCCTTGATCACAGCCGATGGCGGAAATGCCAGCGCTGGTGAAGATGAAATGCTCAGCGAACACTGGCCGCCGGTTTGACCAGGCAGAGGGGGGTGGTAAGCGGGATTCGAGTCCGCTCAGGTTTCCAGTAACCCAAATGGAGTATTCACAACGGCGGTCTGGTGGGGAATCTGTAACAGTCATGCAGATTACGGATAATACAGCGCTTCTTCTGATCGGGTTTCAAAATGACTATTTCGCCACGGATGGCGTATTGCAGTGCGCCTTGGAAGACCGTGCTGGCGTTGATCACTGCCTGATCAACAGCCAGCTCTTGATTGAGGGTTTTCTCAACGCTGGCCGGCTCGTGGTCGCCGCGCCGATCCAGTTTCAGGCCGGTTATCCGGAACTAGAGGCTCCTGTCGGAATCCTTCGCACGATCGCGGAGACCGGGGCATTTCAGGCGGGTCGATTCGGCAGCGAAATGATTCCCGAGCACGCCCGTTTCGGGGATCGTGTTATCCGGGTGCCGGGACGTCACGGTCTGAACGCATTTTTCGGCACGGAACTGAACCCTGTGCTGGCCGGTCACGATGTGAAGGAGGTGGTGATTTGTGGTGTTGTCACCTCCCTGTGCGTGGATTCCACGGCCCGGTCCGCACACGAGCGAGGATACGCGGTCACGATCGTGGAAGACGCCACCGCAGGGCGAACCGCCTACGAGCAGGAGTTTTACACCCGTTCCGTGTTTCCGATGTATTCCAGCGTCCGCAAGAGCGGCGAGATTCTTGGATGAAGGACATTGAAGACAACCTGCAGTCGCAGATCCACCATCGTTTGATGGAGGAGTTGGTGTCAAAGGAGAGGCGCTACCGGGAAATGCTCGAAGGCCTGCGTAATCCGGTAGTTGTGCTGGAGGATGGCTGCATTGTTTTCCTCAACGCAGCGTGGATGGAACAGTTGGGTTACGAGCTTCAGACATGCCTCGGTGCCTCGCTCGTCGACTATGTTGCTGCTCCGTATCGCGTCGCGCTGACAGAGCCTGCATTGGAGTCGATCACCGGCGAAGGCAATTACGAAATCGAGTTCCTGCACCATTCCGGCCACAGACTGTGGTATGAGGCGACGTTCTCCCGGGAAAGCGACGGCAAACTTGTGGGGATGCTCTACAATATCGACGAGCGCTATCGAGCAACCGAAGAATTGAAATCATTGCTTCATACGAAGCAAAGGTTTCTCGCCTGCATGAGCCATGAGCTACGCACGCCGTTGAACTCAATCTTGGGATTCACCACGATTCTTTCTGAGATGATGGATCTGTCGCCCAGCTCGAAGCAGGTCCAATATCTCAAATATATTGATGATGCCGGACAGCATTTGCTCGCCCTCATCACGGATATTCTCGACGCTGCCAAAATCGAGACCGGCGAGGTTGAACAACAGAAGGACCACGCGAGTCTTGCCCATCTAATGCAGGCAGCACTGCGCATGACGAGCGCTCAAGGGGCGAAAAAGGGGGTGAAAGTGAGCCTGTCCAACGAGCTAAAGGATGATGAAGTCGAGATTGATTCGCGCCGGTTCATTCAAATCCTCACCAATCTGCTGACCAATGCCATAAAATTCTCGTCTTCTGGCAAGTCAGTCATTCTCCGGGCGCGGCAGCACGCAGGCCGATTCGTATTCGAGGTGGTCGATCAGGGGACAGGCATCGCGAACGATAATCAGCAGATGATCTTTGAGGCATTCGTTCAAGTGGACGCCGGACTTGAACGACAGCACGGTGGCACAGGGCTGGGGCTCTATCTGGTGAAAATTCTGTGCGAAATGATGGACGGCACCGTTGAGGTTAGCAGTCGCCTGGGCGAGGGGTCCACGTTCAAAGTCTCGCTGCCGCTGCGGAAGAGCAGTGAACAAGCACATTACCCCCGACCTCGCTTGGCAGGGGCGATGGGTGCATCCAAAACCAACTGGCGCGTTCTTGTAGTGGAGGATGACGATCGGAATCGACTGTTGCTGCAGACCTACCTGAAGGGGAAAGGGTATGATGTGTTGTCCGCCGAGAATGGGCAGGAGGGCATCGACGTCGCCGTCAGGGAGATGCCGGATCTGATCCTGATGGATGTGCGGATGCCTGTCATGGACGGGTTGAGGGCGACCGAACTGCTCGGCAGCCGCGCCGATACCAGGCATATCCCTGTCATCGCAGTGACCGCACAGGCATTGGCGGGAGATGCTGAACGCTGCCTTGCGGCCGGTGCCAGGGATTACACCACCAAGCCGATTGATTTCCGGAAGCTGGATGCAATTATTACCAACCATTTGGACTCAAATTGATGAATAATCTAGATTACGATCCCGCCGAAGGCACCATTTTGATCGTTGATGACAAGGAGCAAAACCGACAACTGCTGCACGACCGCCTTGCTCGGGATGGGTATTTTTTGGTGATGGTTGAAAGCGGTGAGGAAGCCTTGGTGTTGTCCGAGGGGCTTCAGCCGGATTTGGTTCTCCTGGATGTCATGATGCCTGGTATGGATGGGTTTGAAGTCTGTCGTCGCCTGCGGGCGAATTCCGCGACGAGGGAGATCCCTGTGATCATGGTCACCGCGTTGGCGGACACCGCCTCGCGATTGAATGGGCTGGAGGTGGGGGCGGACGAGTTTCTGACCAAGCCTGTGGACTTGTTCGAACTGGACGTTCGAGTGCGTAATCAGGTCCGGTTTGGCAGGTCAAAGCGGCTCAATGGAGAACGGGCCAAATTTGAGCAGTTCGCCAAGGTTTCCAGTGACGCCTGCCTGATCACTGACAACGATGGGAGGGTTCGCTATCACAATCCGCGGGCCGCAGAGTTTCTGCCAGGCCTGGCGAAGGGGGAATCTCTTTCCACCACCGTAGCGTATCTCGGTGCCACCGTGATGCCGCGAGCCGATTGGCGGGGAGCCTTGCCGAACAACTCGGGGGTCAATCTGGTCCTCCGGCAGGAATCCGGGCAGCTTCTCTGGATTGAATTGCGGGAGCATCCGCTCAATCCACCGATTCCAGATCAACGCTTTTTTATCATGCGCGATCTGACGGAAACGGTTGAGAAACGGAAGTCAATCTGGAGTTTTCACTCAGTACTGGCGCACAAGTTTCGCACCCCGTTGACGGGTATCATCGGGACTCTGGAACTGCTGGAGCTGGATGTGGATGATGACAACAAGGTGTTGATGGAGGGGCTGACAACGTCGGCTCATCGATTGAGGGGGCAAATCGAATCGATTCTCGAATACGTCGAAGGCAAGGACCGCCTGACCGGACGAGAAGGGGCGACCAATGCTTCCCAAATCCTGGAGATTTTCGCCGAGCTGGCAGCTGAAACCGAAATTGATGCCCACGCGGGCGAGGCGGATTCACTCCTTGCTGGCGCAACAGTTGCGGTTCATGGGCGAGGCTGGAGAGCCGTTTTCGCCGAGCTGCTTCGAAATACCTCCAAGTTCGCGTCAGGTGCCAGACCGCATGTCGAATTGAACCTGCTCCGAGCGGGGGACCAATGCCAGGTCGTGTATCTGGATGACGGCACCTCCATCCCCGAAGACAAGCTCGCGCAGGTCACCAAACCGTACTTTCAGGCGGAGCAATATTTCACGGGCGAATGCCCCGGGATGGGGCTGGGTTTGAGCATGATCGCTGCAGTGGCTGCAGAAGCTGGCGGTGTGTTGACCGTAGCCAACAGGGAAGGCTCGCCCGGAGTCAAAATCTTGCTGGAACTGCCCTTGACGACCGGAGCGGAGGCCCGCTCTGGCATGCCCTCCGAATGATCGCCCCAAGACCTTTTCATCTGGATTGCACCCCGATGCTGCTTGACCTCATTGCCGAGTGTCTGATGGATGAGATTGAAATCGAAGGGTCCGGGCCAAGGGAGGCTATTCCAGGAACTGCGGGAGAAGCACGATCAGGAGAAGGCCGGCGAGAGCTGCTATGATGGCAATTGCGGCGACGGTGCTTCCCTCTCCGGATTCCCTCGATTTCGGCCGGGTCACCTGTGATGGGCGGCTTTCAGGACTTCGATTTGGCTTCATCAGGATAGCCAGCATAGAGGGAGGAATCCTTTTCGACATTCCTCCAAACGGGTGGCTTGCAGTGGTCAATCAGCGTGAGCGGTATTCTGGGTGAACAAGGTCAAGGGTGACGGGAATGCCTCCGATTGCCTGACTTTTTGTTTGGTGCCCTCCCAATCTGCGCTTCACTGGGCCGCGTGATCAGGATTGGCATCGTTGGCTGCGGACGAATTCTCGCGGCGCACCTGCGCGGATATCGACTGTTGCGCGCGGCGGGTTATGACGGCTTTCGGATCAGCGCGCTGTGCGCCCGGAGGAGCGGGGACGCGTTGGGTTACGTGCAGCGCGGAGGGGATCATCCGCAACGCAGGGCGGTCAGCGATATTCCGGGTGATCCCTTGGGTGTCGGCGAGGAGTACCTGTCGGACTTTCAAGATGTCTCGGAGGTGCGCGTCTTCACGGATTATCGGGAGATGATTGCGAGCGCTTCAGTGGACGCGGTGAATGACTTCACCACGCATGGCATGCATCACCTGGTCGGCGCAGAGGCGATTCGGCACGGGAAACATCTGCTGAGCCAGAAGCCGCTGGCTGTGACGATCAAGGCTTCCAGAAGGCTCGTCGAGCAGGCGGCCAAGGCGGGAATCACGTTTGGCGTTTTTGAGAACGCCCGTCAGCGCTTGTTGGCGCGTCAATGGAGGTGGGCCTTCGCGAAGGGGCC
Organism: Verrucomicrobiia bacterium; assembly: GCA_016779125.1. GTDB lineage: Bacteria > Verrucomicrobiota > Verrucomicrobiia > Limisphaerales > JAYPXF01. The sequence continues at coordinate 12,194 of JADHOF010000057.1, forward strand.
GTTGGGTTTTCCAAAGATGGCGCTGTTGGGAAACGTCGGCACGTGGTGGGCTCCGGATCGCATCGTGGCGGAAACGCCTTGGCGGCATCGAATGGTCGAGGGCGGCGGGATCAGTCTCGATCTGGGCGTGCATCAGTTTGACATGGTGCGGCAGGTGTGCGGCGAGGTTCGTTCGGTGACGGCCCGGACTGCGGTGACGGAGCCGACGCGGTTCACGCGGGACGCCGCCGGTGCCGTGATCGACCAGATCGCCTGCGACGCGGACGACACCTTTTACGCGAGTTTTGAAACCGAGGGCGGTTGTACGGGCACGCTCTTCGGGAGTTGGTCGGGTGCGGGGACGAATACCGTTCTCGGCAACGGGCCGACTTTCTACGGCGACGGCGGGCGTGTTTCGGGAGATCAGATCCATCTTCGAGATCGGTCGGAAGGTGGCGCGCTGGGGGAGTTGTATGAACGCGAGGCGGACGCGGAGACAAAGGAACGAGATCGCCCGCTGGGATTGACGAACGAGTTCGCGATCGCACAGCTGGATTGGCTGCGGGCGATCGAGGCGGGCTGTCAGCCGGAAACCAGCGGCGAGGAAGGCCTGATCGATCTGGCCTGCGCCTACGCGATCGTGGAATCCGCGAGGGCCGGGCGTGAAGTCCTCGTGGACGATGTGTTGAACGAACGGATCGACGCCTATCAGCGGCCGATCAACGAATACTTTGGCATCGACTGAGCGTTGGACCGCCTCGACTCTGGAACCGCACCTCCTCGCAAAGCAAGTGACCCGATCATGGGAATCAAGACCCGTCTCAACCTGATGATGTTTTTGGAATACGCGGCCAAAGGGCTGTGGTTTCCCCTGGCATCCGTGTTCCTCACCGCCTCCACCGTTGAAGGTGGTCTCGGGTTTACCCAGCAGCAGAAGGGCTGGATCATCGGCATCCCGCTGGCGGTGGGCTCCTGTTGCGCGCCGTTCATCGGGCGGTTGTGTGACAAGCGGTTCGCCACGGAAAAGTGTCTGGCCCTGCTGTTGTTTTTCGTCGGGGTCTTCAAGCTGATCACGGCGCAGCAGTCTTCGTTCGTCGCTTGGATGGGGTTGTCCGTGGCGTTTTCGATTCTTTACGTGCCCACGATCGCCCTGACGAACTCGCTCGCGATGTCCCATCTCGCGGATCCCAAGCAGGAGTTTCCGCGCGTCCGCGTGTGGGGCACGTTGGGATGGGTTGCGGTGGCGTGGGTCTTTCCGATGATCTGGCTGCAGTCGGGGTTGAAGTTCCAGTGGCTGCCGCCTTTTTTCAAAGGCACGCCGATGCCGGATGCCACGGCCCGCATGTTGGATTCCGTGACCGCTGCCGGCGTCGTGTGCCTCGTCTACGCGGTCTATTGCGCGTTCGCGTTGCCGAAGACGCCGCCGAAGGGGAACGACAGGAAGTTTAATCTCTTTGAGGCGCTGGCGCTTTTTCGCCATCGATCCTTCACGGTGCTCATGATTGCGGCGCTGTTGCTCAGCGTGGTTCACACCATCTATTTCATGCAGATGGGTTCCTTTCTGAAGACGGCCGGGCTGCAGGCGCAGAACGTCATGCCGGCCATGAGCCTCGGGCAGGTTTCGGAGATACTGATGTTGGCGATCCTGGGGCCGATGCTGGCGAAGCTCGGATTCCGCGTGACGATGGCGATCGGGGCCGGAGCCTTCGCGCTGCGGTATTTCCTGTTTTCCATGCAGCTGCCGGTCGAGGCCTTTGTTGCGGCCCAGACCTTGCATGGCGTCTGCTTTGGTTGTTTCTACGCCTCCGCGTTTATTTACGTGGACCGACTGGCTCCTGTGACCGTCCGGCACTCGGCGCAGGCCCTGTTCGGATTCGTGATGTATGGGCTTGGGCCGATCATCGCCGCGCAGGTGAACGGCCTTTTCGCGAGCTACGCCGTGAAGGAAGGGGAGAAGATGAACATGGCCGGTTACGGCACCTACTGGTTGGGGACGGCCGTGATCGCGCTGATCGCGACGGTGTTGATCGGGATCGCGTTCCGGGACGAGAGCGCGGAGCGGGAAGGGTGAGGATCAGCCCTGATCCTCGGCGCGTTTCACCTCGTCGGCGAAAAATTTGGCGACGTCCTTGAACTTGGCGACGTTGTCGGGGTTGAGATCCATCAGGATCTGGTGGGCTTCGAGACAGTTGCGGGAGAGGTCGAGCTTGGAGGTGGAGGTGCCGTCCGTGCCGGCGGCGGCGTAGGCGACTTCGGGGCGCGTGTCGCAGCTCACGATGTTGAAGAGATTCGACACGCCGAGATTGTCGATGAGGTCGGCAACCCGCTCACTGGGGTTGAGCAGCTCGATGGGGCGCTCTTCCGGCGGCAGCGATTCGCTCGAAAGGCGCGTGCCGAGACCGGCGAGCATGCCCAGAAAGGTGCTGTCCATGATCTGGCATGCGGAGAGATCGACGATGAACCTCTGATTGCCGGCCTCGCGCATCCCGTTGACGAGACGTTTGAAATCAACGCTGGAGGCGAAATTGGCCCGGCCTTCCAGTTTGATGCAGACCGTTGAATCGACTGTGGCCACAAGAATGTTGGCCGTGTTTCCCGTGCTCATCTAAAATCCAGTGCGTTCGTTGCTCGTGTTCCCGTCCGGCGAGAGACCAGGGTGCTTGGGTCAGCGGCTTCTCGCCGGCTGGCGTCCGTCGCCGCGGACAATCTCGGTCAAAGTGTGCTGCATGACAAGCGCGCCGTCGGATGCGGTTGAAACCAGGCGTCGGTTGCATTGCAACAGCAGGTCCATGGCGCGTACCAGTTCGGAGCGGGTGTAGCGTTGTGATTGAGGCAGCGCGCGGAAAAGGACGTATGGATTCATCGCGAGCGGGTTGATGCGTCGATCTTGGGGCAGTCGGTCGGCGGGGACGCGTTCGAGGGCGGATTTGAATCGCGCGTAGTTGCGCTCGTCCCGCAAGAGGCCTTCGGAAACCATTTCCTTGAGGAACAACATCACCCGCACTTTTGAAATCAGTCCGTAGAGCATGCCGATCTCGGACTTCTTCTTGTCGAACTGCATTTCCCACAGTTCGCCGTCCAGGGTGCGCAGGAGTCTTGGCAGGTCGCGGTCGCCGAGCGCGTCGCCGAGTGCGAAAGCTTTCGCCTGTTTGTTTTTGACCACCACGGCCTCGACGTCATCGACCGTCACCTGATTCCGCTCCCCGGCGTAGAGGCAAGCCTTCTCGACTTCGGTTGCCAGCTGGGCCGCGTTCGGTCCGACGCTGGCGACGAGATCGGCAAGCGCTTCCCCGACCGGTTCCTTGCCGGCGTCCTTGAAGTGTTGCCAAGCGATCGTCTCGGCCTTGTCCGACCAGTCCCGGTCGTCGATGGAAAGGCCTGCGAAGGTTTCAACGTCACCGAGTTTGCTGACCGTCTTGTAGAAGGATTTCCGCTTGTCGACCTTGCCCGCGCTGATGAGCAGGCGGACGTCGCCCCATTTGAAGTCCTTGAGCACCTTGGCGAGGTCCGCGAGGTCTGCGGTCACGGTCTTGGAAGAGGCGGTGCGATCGTCGCCGAGGAAGCTGCAGTCCTTGAACCAGACCACCTTGCCGCCACCGAAGAAAGGAAGGGTGTTGAGCGCTTCGAGGAGTCGGGCGACGGACTTCTGCGCGTCGCCGACGCTCAGGGCCATGCCGTCCACGATTTCGTGATCCATGCCGCCCAGTTCCTCGCACCAGGCCTCGTAAACCTCGCGGGCGCGCGCCTTGACCGCGAAATCCTCCTCTCCACAGAGAAGCAGAACGGGGCCGTCCGCCGATTTCGTCTTGGCGCGGGGCATTGTTATTCCTCGGCGCCGGCGTCGGGATTCTGACTCTCCTCGTTGAGCCGATCCAGGTATTCGGTCATGTCCTCCACCTTCTCGAAGAGTTCTGCGGCGACGTAGACGGGGCTTTGATGGGCGGCGGCGAGGGCGAGGCAGTCGCTGGGGCGGGCGTCGAGTTCCACGAGCTTGGTCCCCAGTTCGTTTTCCTGCTTGAGAATCAGTCGGGCGAAGTAGGTGGAGTTCTTAAGGCTGTTGATGATCACCCGTTCCACGTTGACGCCGAAGCCCTTGAAGATGTTGACGACGAGATCGTGGGTCAGCGGGCGCTCCTTCGGGGTATCGCGGAGAAACATGCCAATGACCGCGCCGAGATTGTGCTCCACCTGGATGACGAAGACCTTGTCGTCGTTGCCAATGAAAATGGCGCATCCGCTGTTCGCGGGCAGGATTCCCCGGATCTGCACTGGCACCACGTCTTTGCTCATCTGGCGTCAGTCTACGGCGGGCGGATTGAAAGACAAGGCGGCTTTGGCGCGGGAATCCGGGTTTGCCAAAGGCGAGGGGCATTCACACGATCGGTCCGTGGAACTTGCCGAGAAAATCATCCCCTTTCGTGACATCGCCCGATGGCGGGAAGGCCTGCGGGCTGCGGGCCGTTCGCTGGTGGTGACCAATGGTTGCTTCGACATCCTGCACGCCGGGCATGTGACCTATCTGAACGCCGCCCGAAACGAGGGGGACGCCCTGCTGATCGGACTGAACGCGGACGCGTCGGTGAGCCGCATCAAGGGGCCGTCCCGGCCGATCAATTGCGAATCGGATCGCGCGACGGTGCTGTCCGGACTGGCGTCGGTCGACGCGGTGACGGTTTTCGCCGAGGACGACGCGATGGCTCTGCTCGAGGTGGCCAGGCCGGACGTTTACGTGAAGGGGGGCGACTACACGATCGACACGATCAATCAGCCCGAACGGCGTCTGGTGGAATCCCAAGGCGGACGCATCGTGATTCTGCCCGTCGTGGAAGGCCGTTCCACGACGGCGATTCTTGAACGGGCGGCACGGCGCTGAAACGTTTTGGCCGACGAACGAAAAACATCTCCGCATGTTCGGGGGGCGCTGTTGTCGATGGCGGTTCTGCTCGGCACGCTGCTTTTGTATTTCACGGAGCCGACCTTGTGGGACAGCAGCGACTACGCGTTGTTCTACCGTCCCAATTTCCAGTTGCTGCACGACGCGATCTGGAGCGGCGGATTGCCGTTGTGGAATCCCTTTGTGGGATTGGGGCGCCCCTTTCTGGCCGACACACAGAACGCGGTGTTTTATCCGCCGCTGTGGCTGGTCGTCATCGGTCCCAACCTCGCCCTGGTG
>JADHOF010000058.1 GCA_016779125.1 Verrucomicrobiia bacterium
GGTTTTGACGGAAGCGCCCGCTCTTGCCCTTCAACATGTCGGAAAGGGATTTGAGCGCTCGATTGCCGGCACCGGTGACAGCGCGTCCGTGACGTCCATTGTCGAACAGCGCGTCGACCGCCTCCTGCAGCATCCGCTTTTCGTTGCGGATGATGACTTCGGGCGTCTTGAGCTGCAGAAGGTTCTTGAGGCGATTGTTCCGGTTGATCACCCGGCGATAGAGATCGTTCAGATCCGAAGTCGCGAATCGTCCCCCTTCCAACGGAACCAAGGGGCGCAGGTCGGGAGGAATCACCGGAAGCACCGTGAGAATCATCCACTCCGGACGCGCCTTGGAGATCACAAAGCCCTGATGCAGCTTGATGCGCTTGGCGAGTTTCTTGCGGATCTGTTTTGAACGGGTCTCTGTCATCGCCTGCTGCAGCTGGACGATGGAATTCTCCAGTTCGATATTCGCAAGCGCGTCCCGGACACCCTCGGCACCGATCTTGGCGGTAAACGCGCCATCCCCATACGTTTCCTTCGCTTCGCGAAACTCCATCTCGCTCAGGAGCTGGTGCTTGAGAAGGGGCGTATTGCCCGGATCAATGACAAGGTAGTCCTCGTAATAGATGACCCGTTCCAGATTCCGGGCGGTCATGTCCAACATCAACCCGATGCGGGAGGGCATGCATTTGAAGAACCAGATGTGCGATACCGGCACGGCCAGTTCAATGTGCCCCATACGCTCGCGTCGCACCCGCGCCAGCGTCACCTCGACACCGCAACGATCACAGACGACGCCGCGATGCTTGATGCGCTTGTATTTTCCGCACGAGCATTCCCAGTCCTTGACCGGACCGAAAATCCGCTCACAGAACAGTCCGCCCTTTTCGGGCTTGAATGTGCGGTAGTTGATTGTTTCAGGGTTCTTGACTTCGCCCTTTGACCAGGCGCGGATGTTTTCCGGCGAGGCCACCGAGATGGCGACGTATTCAACCAGGTTGACCTTGTCGAGGCCGAGCAGTTCGCGGGCGGATTCTTTGGCTGAGATCATGATGCTTCCTGTTGGTTGAGAATTGGGTCTTAGCTGGCGAGTGCGGCGAACGCGTCGGCGCTGGATTGTTGCGAATGCCCGCCCTGATTGGTGAAGCCGACTTTTACGTCAAGGCCTAGCGATTGCATTTCCTTCACGAGCACGTTGAAAGATTCCGGCACGCCGGCTTCCAGCGAGTTGTCACCCTTCACGATGCTTTCATAGATCCGGGTGCGTCCTTGCACGTCGTCTGATTTAACGGTGAGAAGCTCCTGCAACGTATATGCCGCTCCATAAGCTTCCATCGCCCAGACTTCCATCTCGCCGAACCGTTGACCGCCATATTGGGCCTTGCCGCCGAGCGGCTGCTGCGTGACGAGTGAGTAAGGACCCACCGCCCGGGCATGGATCTTGTCCGCGACGAGGTGCCCCAACTTGAGCATGTAGATGTAGCCGACGACGACTTTTTGGTCGTATGCCTCTCCCGTGCGTCCGTCGTAAAGCTGGGCTTTCCCGTCTTCGGTGACGAGCACCGCGTTCTTTTCCTTGCGGATCTTCTGGTCGGCTTCCTCCATGTACTGGCGGATGTCCGCTTCCTTGATGCCGTCAAAGACGGGCGTGGCAAACTTGATCCCGAGCACGTGCGCGGCCCAACCCAAGTGGGTTTCGAGCAGCTGACCGACGTTCATGCGGGACGGAACGCCCAGCGGATTCAGAACGATGTCGACCGGTGTGCCATCCTCAAGGAACGGCAGATCTTCCTCCGGAACGATCTTGGCGACGACACCCTTGTTTCCGTGGCGTCCGGCCATCTTGTCGCCGACGGACAATTTTCGCTTCGACGCGATGTAAACCTTCACCGACTTGATCACACCGGGATCCACTTCCTCACCCGACTCGGTGCGTTCCACCTCTTCGTCGTGCTGCATCTGCAGGTCGTCGAACTTCCGTTTGAAGCTGGCGATGATCTCGTTGATTTTGTTCCTGATCGGAGACGGGTCGATCTCGATGCGGTCGTAAACCTGGGCAAGCTTACGCAACAGCGTCTTCGTGATCTTGCGGTTCGCGGGAATAATGATTTCACCGGTCTCACTGTTTACCACGTCGAGCGGAATCTTTTCACCCAGAAGGATGTTGGACAGGGCCTCGGTCAACTGCTCGCGCAGAGTTTCCATCTTGCCCTTGTAGTCATCCTCAATCTGTTTGCTGGCACGTTTGTTTTCGCGCGACGCGGTGGACACCGGCATCCCGCCACCCGTTCCATCCAGCTTCTTTGAGGACACCTTGACGTCCATGACGATTCCGTAGGTCCCGGAAGGCACCTTTAGGGATGTGTCCTTAACGTCAGCCGCCTTTTCACCGAAAATCGCACGCAGCAGACGTTCTTCCGGTGCCAGTTCGGTCTCGCTCTTCGGCGTGATCTTTCCAACCAGAATATCTCCCGGTTTGATCTCTGCTCCGACGCGAATAACGCCATCCGGACCGAGATTCTTCAGGGCTTCCTCGCCAAGGTTTGGAATATCGCGAGTGATTTCCTCAGGTCCCAGCTTCGTGTCCCGCGCGCCAACCTCGTATTCGTCGATATGAATCGACGTGAAGATGTCGTCCTTGACGATACGTTCGCTGATAAGAATCGCGTCCTCGAAGTTGTAACCGTTCCAAGGCATGAATGCCACGAGCACATTACGGCCGAGAGCGAGTTCTGCGCCTTCCGTGCTGGGCCCGTCGGCGATCACCTGGCCAGCTTTGACCTTGTCGCCTTTTTTCACCAACGGCTTCTGATTGACACAGGTCGCGGCGTTGGAGCGCATGAATTTGCGCAGTTCGTAAACGTAAATGTTGTTACCCGGATCGTGCTTCAGCTTTTTCTTCGTCTCCGGAACAATGCCGTCCGGCGTCACAACGATCCGATCTCCCTGCACCGAGGCGACGATTCCGTCTCCTTGGCAGGTGACAACGGCCATTGAATCCTGAGCGACGCGGGACTCCATTCCCGTTGCCACATAAGGGGCATGGGTGCGGAGCAATGGCACCGCCTGCCGCTGCATGTTCGATCCCATCAGCGCGCGGTTGGCATCGTCGTGTTCCAGGAATGGAATCAGTCCGGCAGCCACCGAAACGAGCTGCTTCGGCGAAACGTCCATGTAATCAACCTGCTCGGGAGGCACGTCGATAAAGTCACCCCGGCAACGGCAGGTGACCGTCGGATTCAGATACTTGCCCTTTTCATCAATCGGAGCATTAGCCTGCGCGATAATAAACTGCTCCTCACGGTCGCCCGTAAGATAGTCGATCTGGGTGGTAACCCGACCCTTCGTCACCTTGCGGTAGGGCGTCTCGATGAAACCGAACTCGTTGACCCGCGCGAAACAGGCCAGCGATGCGATCAATCCGATGTTCGGACCTTCAGGCGTCTCAATCGGACAAATTCTTCCGTAGTGCGAAGGATGGACGTCCCGTACCTCGAAGCCGGCGCGATCTCGAGAAAGACCGCCAGGCCCAAGAGCCGAAAGACGGCGCTTATGGGTCAGCTCCGCAAGCGGGTTGATCTGATCCATGAACTGGGACAATTGACTGCGTCCGAAGAAATCACGCACGACGGCGGAAAGCGCCTTCGGGTTGATGAGCTTGGCCGGCGTCATCGTGTCCGTTTCCTGATCGAACAGCGTCATGCGCTCCTTCACAAGGCGCTCCGTGCGGGCCAAACCAACCCGGCATTGATTCGCCAGAAGCTCGCCAACCGTTCGAATACGACGGCTGCCCAGATGATCAATGTCATCGACCGATCCTTCGCCGAGTTTCAACTTCAGCAGGTATCGGGTCGCTTCCGCCAAATCTTCCTTGGTCAGAATTCGGGTATCGATCGAATCCTCGAAGCCAAGCTTCTGATTCATCTTGTAGCGCCCGACACGACCGAGGTCGTAGCGTTTGGGATCAAAGAAAAGCCGCTTGATCAGAGCGCGCGCATTGGCCGCAGTGGGTGGATCGCCCGGACGAAGCCGACGATAAATGTCCTTGAGCGCCTCCTCCTCGTTTTTCGTGGGATCCTTTTTGAGACATTTGATGACAATGCCGTCATCCACCGAAGTATCGACCACACGAATACTTTTCACCCCAATCTCAGCGATCTGCTTGATCACCGCCTTGGAAAGTGGTTCGAACGCCCGTGCAACGACAATGAACTTGTCCTCGTCGATCACGTCTTCAACCAGCACCCGGGTCGAGATATCCTCTAGCTTTTCAGCCTTTTTGACAGTGAGTTCCTCAATGTCATAGAACAGGCGCAAAATCTCCTCGTCCGTTCCACGCACTTCGCCTTTCTTAGGCTTGCGGTCATCATCCAAACCACTGATGGCGCGGAAGAAGGTCGTTGTCAGAAATTTCCTGCGGCGCTTCTTCCGATCCAGATAGACATAAAGCATGTCATTGGTGTCGAACTGGGCCTCGTACCACGATCCCCGGTCCGGAATAATGCGGAAGCTGTGGAGCATCTTTCCATTCGGATGCTGGGTGGCCTCAAATGCGATGCCGGGCGAACGGTGCAACTGAGAAACGATGACCCGCTCGGCTCCGTTGATGACGAAGGAGCCCTGCGGCGTCATCAGGGGCACTTCTCCCATGAAAACTTTTTCTTCGCGAGCGTCGTTCTCGTCCCGCAAACGGAAGGTGACATGAAGCGGAGCGCCGAATGTCACCCCTTCCCGAAGCGATTCGATCCACGTCAATTTCGGCTCGCCAATCTCGTAACCGACATATTCCAAGACCGTCTTGCCGTCGTAACTTTCGATCGGAAACACTTCGTTGAACACGGCCTCCAAACCGAGGTTTTTCCGGGTGTTTACCGCGATCTCGGACTGCAGGAACTCCACGTAGGAGTTGACCTGCACTTCGATCAGATTGGGCGGAGTGATGACTTCCTTGATTTTGCCGAAGTTGATCCGTTCGCTCATGTTTTACGTTTCTTTGCTGTTGTGCTACAGCCCTGCCACCGGGCTTCTTTTCTGACGACAAAAGTAGGCAACTCCCCGCGTTTCCATCGGAAAGCTGCCGAAAAATTTCTTACCAGCTAAAAGACAATCGACCAGGTCTCTGTCCATTAAACCGAAACCAACCGGACTGAGACGGCGGCTCAAGGGCCGCCGTCTCGTGTAAGGTTTATTACTTGACGGAAACTTTGGCGCCAGCTTCCTCAAGCTTCTTCTTGGCGTCGTCGGCTTCATCCTTGGTGGCGCCTTCGAGCACCGCCTTCGGAGCGCCTTCAACCAACGCCTTCGCCTCAGCGAGACCGAGCCCGGCCTTGACGGCGCGAACCGCCTTGATGACGTTGATCTTGTTTCCACCGAAGTCTTCGAGAATGACGTCGAATTCAGTCTTCTCTTCCTCAGCCGGAGCCGCGCCGGCCGCAGGACCGCCAACAGCCGCCACCGCAACGGGTGCCGCAGCGCTAACGCCCCATTTTTCTTCGAGTTGTTTCACGAGGTCAGCCGCTTCCAGAACGGTCAGTTTGCTGAGCTCATCTACCAGGTTTTCCAGGTTTGCCATGTCGTTTTTCTTTTCTTTCAGTCTCGTCGGCGGTGACGGCCCGCACCGGATTAAGTTCGCGGCCAGCGAACCGACGATTCACTCTGTTGTTTCGGTTTAACCGCGATCGGCAGCCGATCACGAAATTATCTCAAATATTTCAGGCGTCTTTTTCCGCCTTTGCCTTGATCACCTGCGCCAATTGTGTTCCGGGCGTGTTGATCAGCGTAACGAGTTTCTGGGCCGGGGCGTTGAGGACGCCGAGGATCTTCCCACGCAGGACGTCCAGCGGCGGCAGTTCAGCGATCTGCCGCAGTTCATCGATATCCAGGCGTTGCTCGCCCATATACCCGAATTGTAGCTTCGGCTTTTCGAACTCGGATTCAAAGGTCTTCAGCACCTTCGCGGTCGCCGCCAAATCCTGTGCCCCGGTGACAACCGCCAGCTGACCCTTCATCGTCCCGTCGAGATCGACACCGGATTCCTTGGCTGCAACCTTGAATACGCGGTTCTTAACCACGTGAATCTCAGCCTTGTTGGCCCGCAGACGCTTCCGCAGCTCGCCAAAATGAGCGACTTTCAGCCCCGTGTATTCGACAACGACGAAAAACGGGGAATTGGACAAACGTCCGAGATACTCCTCTGTGATGTACTTCTTTGCTTCGCGCATTTAAAATTTCTCCGTTAATGGGTTCAGGCAGCAACCACTTCCTTGGTATCCACCGGAATACCTGGACTCATGGTGGCTGTAATCGTAGCACTGCGAATGTAAGCCCCCTTGCTGCTATCGGGTTTGACCCGCATAACGGCGTCGAAGATGGATCGGATGTTCTCCTCCAATTTTTCGGCGCTAAACGAGCGCTTTCCGGCAACCACTGCCAAATTGGAGGTCTTATCGACCTTGAATTCAACGCGTCCGGCTTTTACGGCGTTTACCGCTGCGGCGGTGTCATCAGTGACGGTTCCGGTTTTCGGATTCGGCATCAGCCCGCGTGGTCCCAAGACTCGCCCAAGCTTGCGAACTTCAACCATGGCTTCCGGAGTCGCAATCGCCACATCAAAATCGGTCCATCCTTCCAAGCACTTCTTGATCATGTCATCGAATCCGACATGATCAGCTCCCGCCTCCTTGGCGGCTTCGGCGGCAGAGCCATCCTTCGCGAACACGAGGACCTTCACGGTTTTACCGCTTCCGTTTGGAAGAGGAACGGTTCCACGAACCATCTGATCCGATTGCCTCGGATCCACCCCGAGCCGGAAGGCCACTTCCACGGTTTCGTCGAACTTCGGTTTCGGAAGATTCGCCAAGAGGCTCAGGGCTTCCTTGAGTTCGTATTTCTTGGTCTGGTCGACCTGCTCCAACGCTTTCTTATATCGTTTGCTCGGCATTTTATTGGTCGCGGTTCAAACGAGTCGGTCAAGACTCTCCCGCTTGGTTGTTCAATCTACGATTTCAATTCCCATACTGCGCGCGGTTCCGGCGATCACCAGAAAACCGGCTTCATCGTCGTTTGCGTTCAAATCTTCAAATTTCGTCTTCACGATCTCCAAGACCTGCGCCCGGGTCACTTTGCCAACCTTGTCCTTGTTCGGAGTCTTGGCCCCGGAGGCAATGCCCGCAGCCTTCTTGAGCAAGACCGCCGCAGGCGGGGATTTGGTAATGAACGTAAAGCTCTTGTCCTGGTAGACGGTGATAACCACCGGAATGATCAGTCCCGCCTTGTCTTTGGTCTTGGCATTGAACTCCTTGCAGAAGCCCATGATGTTGACACCCTTTTGACCCAACGCGGGGCCGACCGGAGGCGCTGGATTCGCCTGTCCGGCGGGAATCTGCAGCTTGATCTGTCCTGTTACTTTCTTAGCCATTTTCTAAATTGGTTGAACTCAGGATTTCTCCACTTGCCAGTACTCTAGCTCGACCGGAGTTTTCCGGCCGAAAATATCGACTGTGATCTTCAATTTACCCCGTTCAGGGTCAATTTCCTCGATCAAGCCACTGAAATTAAGAAACGGACCGTCGTTGATCTTGACGGTTTCTCCGAGCTCGAAACTGACCCGAGGCTTTTCGGTGTCCTCTGAATCGGCAATTTGGACCTTAATGCTGTCGATCTCTGAGGGATCCAACGGAATGGGACGCTCGCCACCGACGAATCCAATGATTCCGGGCGTGTCCTTTATGAAATACCAAGGCTTGTCCAGAATCCGGTTGTTTTCATCCAGCAATGAAATGTGAATGTAGACATAGCCCGGATGAAGTTTTCTCTGGGTCACCGTCTTCTTCTGGTTTCGAACCTCCACAACCTTTTCCATGGGCAGCAGCACCTCGAGGATGTGCTCCTGCATCTCCTCCGCCTTGATACGCTTCAAGATGCTGTCCCGCACCTTCATTTCCTGTCCGGAAAGGGTGTGCAGAGCGAACCACTGCGGCTTTGCTGTCAATTCTTCGGTCATGCTGTGTTATTGCATCAAAACCTTGATGACCGACGAGATCACCAGATCGATACCAAACGTGAAAAAACCAATCAATACGACGGAAACCATCACAAGGACGGTCGATGCCTTTAGTTCCTCGCGGCCAGGCCAGTTGCACTTCTTCAGCTCCACCTTCGTTTCGCCAACGTAGGCAGCCATCTTCAAGAGATAGCCCTTCCGCCAAGCGAAACCAAAGGCCACAGCAGCAACCGTAACCAAGATTATCTGAAAAGTGCTCACGTTCTAAATTCTACTGACGATTCCGTTGGCGGAGGGGGAGGGATTCGAACCCCCGTTCCAGTTGCCCGGAAAGCGGTTTTCAAGACCGCCGCATTCGACCACTCTGCCACCCCTCCGGCATCCGGTATCATGCGGTTTGTATGGCAGGGCGGGAGGGACTCGAACCCCCAACCGACGGTTTTGGAGACCGTAACTCTACCAATTGAGCTACCGCCCTAGCCAAAAGGTTTTTTACTATTATATGGAGACGAAAGAGGAGGCGGACAAAAGTCCGCACTCCTCCGCGTCCGGAGCAAATATCAACTGTTAGTCGGGAAGAACCTCACTGACACGACCGGCACCAATGGTTCGACCACCTTCGCGAATGGCGAAGCGCTGTCCTTTTTCCATCGCAACCGGAGCAATCAGGTGAACTTCCACAGACATGTTGTCACCAGGCATGACCATCTCGGTGCCCTCTGGCAGATTGATCGTTCCCGTAACATCGGTCGTCCGGAAATAGAACTGCGGACGATAGTTGGAGAAGAACGGCGTGTGACGGCCACCCTCTTCCTTGGACAGAACATAAAGTTCCGCCTTGAATTTGGTGTGAGGCTTGATGGTGCCCGGCTTGGCCAACACCATACCGCGCTCGACATCGTCTTTCTTGATGCCACGAAGGAGGATTCCGACATTGTCGCCCGCTTCCGCTTGATCAAGCAGTTTGCGGAACATTTCGATGTCGGTCGCCGTCGTTTTCCGCGTATCACGGAGACCGACGATTTCTACTTCTTCCATCTTCTTCAGAATTCCGCGCTCAACACGACCCGTCAGCACCGTGCCGCGTCCTTCAATGTTGAAGACGTCCTCAACGCACATCAGGAAGGGCTTGTCGATTTCACGAGGAGGCAGCGGGACATGCTCATCAATCGCCTTGAGCAACTCCTGAATCGCCTCTTCGCCTTCGGCTTTGCCCTCAAGTGCAGCGGAGGCGCTACCACGGATGACCGGGATATCGTCACCAGGGAACTCGTACTTGCTGAGAAGATCACGAACCTCCATCTCAACCAAATCGAGCAGCTCCGCGTCGTCAACGAGGTCACACTTGTTCATGTAAACCACGATGGCCGGCACACCAACCTGACGAGCCAGGAGAATGTGCTCCCGAGTCTGAGGCATCGGCCCGGAGTCGGCGGCGACAACCAGAATGGCGCCATCCATCTGGGCGGCACCGGTAATCATGTTTTTGACGTAGTCGGCGTGCCCTGGGCAATCGACGTGAGCATAGTGACGCGTCTCACTCTGATACTCAACGTGGGAAGCCGCGATGGTCACCGTTTTGGATTCGTCACGCACAGTACCACCCTTGGTGATGTCGGCGTACGAAATCGGTTCCGCAAGACCACGACGGGATTGCGTGGCGACAAGTGCCGCCGTCAAAGTGGATTTACCATGATCAACGTGACCAATGGTGCCAACGTTTACGTGGGGTTTAGTCCGTTGAAACGCTTCTTTTGCCATGTTCTTGTCCTGTTATCTTACTGCTGTTTGTTTACTACGTTCCGAGTTGAGTCCGGCCCCGTGGCCGGAAATGGAGCCCATGACCGGGCTTGAACCGGTGACCTCATCCTTACCAAGGATGTGCTCTACCAGCTGAGCTACATGGGCCTAAAGCCATGAGTTCAAAATGCCTGTCAATGCCGGCCAATAAGGACAAAAAAACCGTCAACCGCAGTCCTGTTCCGTCCAGAACTTTGGGTTGAAGGCGTTGTCCCGTCTTGTTCGCGGCACCTAGAGCGGGCGGGAATTTAAGAAACACCAAGAGGAAGTCAACGATTTATCAGAAAAAAGTTTTATCGGGCAGCCATTTTCGGCACCAAAAATGCAAGCGTTGAAAAATCTTCTGTTTTTTCGCGGTTTCCGAAGTTTTGCCCCTTCGGCAATCCTTACCTCATCGTTCAAAATCTTGATCCGGGCTGTCAAAACTGCCGTTTATCCCCGTCGAATCTCGGACCCCTTGAAGTAGATGTGTATCCGGTAGACCACATGATCGTGACTGTGAATCATACCCGTTTCCAAATCGATCCTGTCCGGAATGCGCTCGATCCGCTTGTCAATCAGTGCATGAAAGCCCCGCTCCGAGAAAACGTCTATGAGCATGGCAAGTGCCAGCGGGTCCTTGAAAACCTCGTCGGTGGTGTTCACGGCCGCCCGGCCGGTGATGGCGTGCCGCACGATGATCGGCATGAAACGCTCGCGGACAATATCAACCACCCGGGCAAAGAGATCCCGATGCTCCAGCTCGTAACTGTCCAGCCGCCTCACCATTTCCTGCCGGGCATGCACAACGATCTCATTGGCGAGTGGCAAGGCTCTCAGCCGATCAAAGGTCCGACGGTCGAGCTCAAGTGAGCTCTGATACTTCAACTCGTCGAGGATGTTTCTTTCAACCTCCTCAATGGAGCCTTCCGCGTTGATGAAGTGATAAAAGAACTGCTCACGCAGGGATTGCAGCGCGGTCCAGGTCTTCTCCTTGAACACACGATACCGATGCTGCGCTGCGTCGGGATCTTTGTCCGTCGGACGCAGTTCCTGAAGCGTGCCCACCCCGGTTTCCAACACCTTGCGGTTGTGCTCCTCTATGGATTTCCCCCGCATCACCTGTCGCAGAATGCTCGTGTGCTCCTCAACAAACAGCACCATGGCGTGAATCGTCGGCTTTCGAAAATGGACCGCCAAGGCCGTATCGCTGAATTCCCGATGCAAATGGTTGATTCGGTCCACCAACATCTTGAGGCACTCAACCTGCACCTTCGTCCTTGGAAAGCCGTCCAAGATGGCGCCATCGCGAAAATCCTCATGCAAAATGCGTTGAAAAAGGATGCCGATCACCTCGCGGTCCCCCACCATCCCGCCCGCATCCTTGATCCGTTGAGCCTCGGCAGAATTCAGCAGATCGCTGACAATGATCGGCGGGCAGGTAAATCCCCGGGCGCGCATGATGAAGCGGGTATTCGTACCTTTGCCCGAACCGGGCGCGCCTCCAAGCAGGATGATTTCTTTCGGAAAGCGCAGGTTCTCGTGCCCGAATTCGTCCTCCAAATGCTCCCAGATCGCCTCGAAGATAATTCGCGCGTCTTTGATTTCCAACTCGTCACCCGACACCCTGACGGGGGTTACAGGCTGACCGGATGCGTCGGGAGGGGAATCTTTGTTCATTACAGGCCGGAGTGTTTACCCTTCCCCCAACCCGCCGGGAAGCGCGAAACCACCGTTCTCCCGCAAAAATCATTTCACTTCCCGCTTCGGAGAATCAGGATGCGGAAAAGATGCCGCGCTACGACGACCGCAGAAAAAGATCCACCGCCCCTTCCGGTTTCAACCGCAAGATTGCCAGGCACAACGAATTCCCCGACCGCAACGGTGCCTGGGCTCAGATCAAGTACTGGAGTTTCAGCCCGGCGATTTTCCCAAACATGATCTCGGCCGTCTCCCCTGAAGCGAAGCCGGGAGATCTCGTGACGGTCTACGACAAGGAGGGCGGCCGGTTCGGCCATGGCCTCTACAATCCGAAAGCCCGCGTGCCACTCCGCGTGATCCACCATGGTCCAGACGACATCGACGAGAGCTACCTCGACGCGGCGGTTCAACGCGCGCTCGATCTCCGGTGCACCGATTTCCCCTTGGCCGACTATACTGACGCTTTCCGGGTGATTCATTCGGATGGTGACGGACTGAGCGGCCTGATCATCGATAAATACGCCGACGCGCTCATCATCGATGTTCATTCTCTCGGAATCATGCAGCGCCTCAACCGCTGGCTGCCGATTCTCCACGAAAGGCTTGGCACAAAGCGGGAGCTTATCCGGGTCGATCCCGAAGTCGCGACGTGGGAAGGCATCAATCGCAGGGACCTGCCTCAAACCGAGATCCGCCCGCTCAAAATCACCGAGCACGGCATCCGCTACGAAGTGGATTTCAAAGAAGGCCATAAGACCGGATTCTTCTGCGACCAGCGGGAAAACCGCCTTCGCCTTTCCAAACTGACGGCCGGCAAACGTGTCGCTGACGTATGCTGCTACACAGGCGGATTCTCCCTGGCCGCAAAGGTGAAGGGTGGCGCGGCCGAAGTCACCTCGGTCGATCTCGACGAAAAGGCCATCGCCCAGGCCCGTCGCAACGCGAATCTCAATCAAGCACGACTCGAACTCGTTCACTGCGACGCCTTCAGCTGGATGCGTCAGGTGCGCGAAAACGGCCGCAGATGGGATGTCGTCCTTCTCGATCCGCCAAAATTCATCGAGAGCCGGGAAACCGAGGACGAAGACGCGCGCAAATACGAGGACCTGAATTCCCTCGCCGTCGAAATCCTCGAACCCGGCGGACTCCTCGTCACTTGTTCCTGTTCCGGTCTCCTTTCCTCGGAACGCTTCGAGAAACACGTCGCCCGCGCAGCCCATCGTCGCGGACGCAAACTTCAGATCCTGGACCGCACCGGTGCCGGCGTAGATCACCCCGTCATGTCCAATTGCCCGGAAAGCCAATACCTGAAGCTGCTCTGGTGCCGCGTCATCTGAGGCGACCCACTCGATAAAAAACTCCGATTGCGCGCGACCACCACCCCGTGGATTCTGCGCCCATGCACCGCTTCAAGTTGTCTCTCGCCGCATTCGCGATCCTCGTCGCCGGGTCCGCCCTCCGGGCTGACGTAAAACTGCCCGGCTTTTTCAACGATCACATGGTGCTTCAGCGGGACATTCCGATCCCCGTCTGGGGTTGGGCCGAGCCCAACGAAACCGTCACCGTCCAGATCGACAACCAGACCGCGAAAACAACCACCGCCGACGCGAACGGACGCTGGCGGGTCGCACTGCAACCCCTGCCCGCCGGCGGCCCGCATACGCTGAACGTCTCGGGAGCCAACAAACTCAGCGTGCGCGACGTGCTCATCGGGGAAGTCTGGCTCTGCTCCGGCCAGTCGAACATGGAATGGACCGTCAACAGCAGCCTCAACGCCGCCGCCGAAATCGCCGCCGCCGACTTCCCGATGATTCGCCACATCAAGGTTGCCAAAAAGACCTCCGGATTCCCCCTCGACGACCTCTCAGCGCCTTGGCAGATCTGCTCGCCCGCCACGGCGGGAGGATTCACCGCCGCCGGCTACTTCATGGCGCGTCACCTGCACCGCAAACTCGGCGTGCCAATCGGCCTGATCAACTCCTCCTGGGGAGGCACCCGCATCGAGCCCTGGACCCCGCCCCTCGGCTTTGCGAGCGTCCCCGCGCTAAAGGACATCGAGCTGCAGGTCGCCCGCACGCAACCCGAAAACAAACTCTATCGCGACGGGATCGACAAACATCTCGCGGCAACCGAACGCTGGCTGGCGGAGGCCAGGACGGCACTCGCCGCCGGGCAACCCGCTCCGATCAGTCCCGGATTTCCGGACGAGCTGAAGCCGCTCACCTCGCACCAGTCCCCGACCACCCTCTACAACGCCATGATCCATCCGCTCGTCGGCTACGGCATGCGCGGCGCAATCTGGTATCAGGGCGAGTCCAACCACAGCGAAGGAATGCTCTACAACGAAAAGAAGAAGGCCCTGATCGCCGGCTGGCGGAAACTATGGGGGCTCGGCAATTTTCCCTTCTACTACGTTCAAATCGCGCCCTTCACCTACGGCGGCGAGGATCCCCGAGTGCTCGCCCGCTTCTGGGAAGCTCAAGCTGCGTCGGAGAAGGAAATCCCCAACACCGGCATGGTCGTTATCAGCGACGTCGGCAACGTGAACGACATCCACCCCAAGAACAAACAGGAGGTCGGACGCCGCCTCGCACTGCTCGCCATGGCCAAAGACTACGGCCGTCCCGACATCGAATTCTCCGGTCCGAAATTCGAATCCCTCTCCAAGGAAGCCGGCAGGCTGCGCGTGCGATTCAGTCACGCGAAGGGTCTCAAGTCCCGCGACGGCAAAGCGTTGGATTCCTTCGAGCTCATCGGCGAAAACGCCTCGTTCGTGAAGGCGGACGCCGAAATCGACGGTGAAACCGTCCTTCTGTCCGCCCCCGGAGTCACCGAACCGGCCGCCATGCGATTCGCCTGGCACAAGCTCGCCGAACCCAATCTCGCCAACGCCGCCGGACTACCCGCCTCCGCCTTCCGGGCCGGAGAAATTCCGAAATACGATTTTCTGGCCCTGAAGGTCGCGGAATCCGCCGACTACGAACTCGTCTACGATCTCGACCTTTTGAAGTTGAAGGATTCGATCCGCTACGAAATCGACCGGTCCAAGGAAATCCCCGGCGGTTTCGATCGAATCGCCTATTTCGTGGAACTCACCGTACCGGGCGAAGATCTGCGCTACGCCTACGCTTCGATGGACGCCTTCACGGACGACCTCTCCAAGATCGCCGTGCCCACGGTCGCCGCCGGCTCAAAGTTCCAGATGCTGGTGAACAACCTCACCATCATCTCCAACGACAAGCAGCTGAAAAACGGCTCCGGATTGCCAGGCAACATCGAGTTTTGGTCGCACAACTACAATTCAACCAACGGCGACAAAGTGCCCGGCGCGTCGGATTCGCTCTACGATTTCGGGGACACGCCCAGCGATCCGGTGAACGGCTACGGCTGCATGCAGGTCCACAGCACGTCCGCCAAACAAACCGTCTTCGCCATCAACAACTGGCGCGCCGCCAACAAGGCCGATCTCGGCATCGGGAACAGCACCGACCGAACGCGGGACTGGACCTTCACGGGCAATGCCGGCAGCCATGCCACCGCCCGCCTTCGCGTTCTGGTGCGGTTGAAGAAATAGCGATCAGGTCCGCTGTCGTCCGCCCTCCTTGCCATCCATACGCCCAAGCCCCATTGTCCGCGCGTGAGTTTGAGCGTCACCCAATTGACCGACCGCCTGATCGCTTCCTACGCCCGCGTGGGCGGCATCAACCATCTGGACGGCACCAATCTGCCGTCCAAAACCGCAATCCAAGGCATCACCAACGGCCTGTTGCGGCTGCTCTTCCCCGGCTTCTTCGACGAGAAACCCCTCCACTCCTCCGAACTCAAGGTCGAAACCGCCATCCTGATGGACGACGTACTCGGCCGTTTGGAGGACGAGATCTACAAGAGCCTCTGCTACGGCAGCAAAAAAACCGGCGAACAGGAAGATCTCCGCCCCCGGGCACACCATCTCACGCTGAAGTTTCTCGAACGCCTCCCCTCCATCCGTGAACTCCTGCAAACGGACGCCGAAGCCGCCTACAACGGCGATCCCGCAGCCCTCAGCAAGGAGGAAGTCATCGTTGCGTATCCCTTCATCGAGACCATCGCCATTCAACGCCTCGCGCACGAACTGTATCTTGAGGAAGTCCCGCTCATCCCGCGCATCATGACCGAGTGGGCACACGGCCGCACCGGACTCGACATCCATCCCGGGGCGAAGATCGGCTCGCACTTCTTCGTCGATCACTGCACGGGAACCGTGATCGGCGAAACCACCGAGATCGGAAACCACGTGAAAATGTATCAGGGCGTCGGCCTCGTCGCGAAATCACTCGCGGCCGGACAGGCCCTGCGCGGAGTCAAACGGCATCCCACGATCGAGGACCGGGTGACCATCTACGCCGGCGCGACCATCGTGGGCGGCGACGTCGTCATCGGTGAAGGCTCCACCATCGGCGCCAGCGTGTTCCTCCTCCACAGCGTGCCTCCGAACTCCCTCGTCGTGTATGAGGAGCCCAACACCAAGGTGATGGAAAAGCGCAAGCGGTCCGCCCCCGAAGGCGACTTCCAGATCTGACCCGGTCCTCTTCGGAGCCGATTTGCGACGCTGCGTGCCAAAGCCCACCGGCGCGCGGGACTCCAGTCCCGCTTGGTGTTCCCAACCATCCGCAAAGGAAGTCTATTGCAACCGGTCCCGAGTGGATTCGCGCAGCCATCAAGCGGGCGTGGACGCCCGCGCGCCGGCGGAGCCAAGCCCTCAATGATTCCGCGTGAAAACGGCCTCGGTCCGATTCTTTCGATTCAGCAGCACCGCGACGATCGCCATCTCCATCTGGTCGGCTCAGAAAACACCATTCGCGCCGCTCCTGCCATCCCCCAACCCCCCTTTCAATCTCCCGCGCTGTCGTTACCTGCGACTGACTTCACTTAGTCGCAATTTGTAGCCAGACACCAAATTAGAGCAGACTTGCCGGCCGATACCCGCCTGATACGCTACTTTGTATGAGTTACCGGACTTTGGCAGTCGAAATTGACCACGGGAGAGTGATCGCACACGAAGCTGAATCCCTTCCCGAGCATGGTTCCGCTCTCTTGACCTTGTTGGAGGAAGCCGATGTGAGATCGACAGCCCGGCCTTCACTGAAGGACTTTAAGCCGTCGTCACTGGGCAGGATGTTGCGCCCGTATCCGGATCACGATGACGATCTACTGGGCGAAATGCGCTCGGGCCGGGAATGAAAACGGCGTCAGGTCGCCGGAGGCTCGTCGTATGAGTCCAATTTCTTCCCGCCGAGAATTTATTCAGTCCACAACGATCGGTGCCTTGGGGTTGAGCAGTTTGAATTTGTTGCGGGCGGCACCTGGTAGTGTGGGCGAGAATGAGCATTTTCGCTATCGACTGGCGCCGGCCGGTCCGTTCATTGATTCGCAGCGGGACAATCAGGCCTTTGGCTTTGATGAGCGGAGGATCTATTTGTCGGAGAACAATGCGAGGAGTTGGGTGCGGAGCTTGGAGTTCCCGGATGCGAAGAACGTCTTGTTCAGCTGCATTTTGAAGAACGGGAACATTCTCTTCGCCACGCGCGCGAATCTTTTTCTGAGCACGGATCGGTTGAAGAGTTATCGCGAGATCACGGTGAAGGGTCCGGATGGCGGTGACTATCTGCCGCACAAACCGATGAACGCCGAGCGTCCGGGTTGGTACTTTCATCCGCTCGACGGCGTTCGTACCTGGGATGTCGACGGGCGCGAGATGCTCGTGTGGGGGAACTACTGCAACGTTCTCGGCGGCGCGGTGCCGATCAACATCTATTACTCCACGGACCAGGGCGAAACCGTGAAGCTGGCTTATTCTTTCGGACAGAACCCGCAGTTCCAGGACAAGG
>JADHOF010000059.1 GCA_016779125.1 Verrucomicrobiia bacterium
CCCGCCAGGTCACCGGTCCAAAAGCGGGCGAGCCCGAGGGCATGGTGACGTCGCGCCTCGTGATCGTTGTTGTCCGTGGCGGAAAGGTATTGGGTTTCGGAAAGGCGAAGCGCCTCCTCCCACAGCTCGTAACGGACGAGGGTTTCCAGAAGGCGAAGGGTGCCGTAGTTGGCGCTGCCCTTCTTGAAGGTGTTGTAGTCGGGGTGGCGCGGGAGCTCGATCATGTTCTTCGCCAAAGCCATCGCGCGATCGACGGCCCCGAGGTGATTCAGGTTGCGGATGAGCCATTCGTTGTTGTGCGCGAAATTGTGGATCTGGTCCGGCATCACGCGATTGCGGATCATGTAGGCATGGTCGGTACGGGCGCTGGCTTCCTGCTGCCAGACCGCGTCCGAGTAGCGGTGAAGCTTGGAGTAGGTATGGCCGGGCATGTGCCACATGTGGGCGATGGCGGGCGACGCGGCGCCGCCGCGCGCGGCCGAGTTGAGGGCGTTGGTGGCGCCGTCGTTGTCCCAGAGATGGATGCGGTAGTGATGGACGGGATGCAGGGGTTCCGCCGACAGGACCTCGTTCAGCATCGCGTTGACCCGGGTGCGCTCGTCTGCCGACATCTTGGAATCGTTTTTCCACTGTTGAAGGGCGCAAAAAGCTTTGGCTTCGATGTCGTCCGGGTGGGCTTCGACGATGGCTTCGAGATCCTTCGCGTAGGCTTCCTTCTGTTCCTTCTCCTTGCGTTTGTCCTCCTTGAGAAAACGGTCCAGGGCGGAGATGAACATCCGTTCGCGGGCCGTGCACGAATCCTGCCGTTCAACCGCCTTGGCGATGAACTCGCGGGCGCGCTTCTTGTTTTTGTCGTTCGCCATGGCCATGCCCCAGTAGTTCATGGCACAGGAGGGATCGAGCAGGGCGGCCTGGCGGAAGGAGCGTTCCGCCTCGAAATACCAAAAGCCGTGCAACTGACCGACACCCTGATTGAAAAAGGCGCGGGCCTGCTCGTTCGCGATGGTGACCGGGAAATTGATCCGTCCGGTGCCCTTCATCAACCAGGCCGCCTGGCGCGGTCCCTCGTTGAAAACTTCGCCGTGGTAGGAATGTCCCGCGAGCGGCTCGCCTTCGGCGGCGGCCAGGCAAAGGGGCATTGAGAGAACGAGGGCAATCAACATTTTCATGACGGTGTGATTCAACGGAAGCGGTGTTCGAGTTCTTTCAGAGATTCAATGACCAGCGGCAGATCCATTTCGTGCACCTCAAAGCCATGGCCGATTTCGCGAAGCAGCGTGATGGTGAGTTCGCCGCCGAGGTGTTCTCGAAATTCGTTCAGGCCCTCGATGACGAGCAGCTCCCCTTCGGAACTGGTGTGGGTCAGCTCCGGGGCGAAGAGCGCGAACCCGAGCGTCAGGAGCAAGGCCAGAATCCGCTCGCCGGCGGTCTCGGCAAGAAACCCTTTCTTCATCGCGTAGATCACGTCCAACGCGATGCCAATGGCAACGGCTTCTCCATGGCGGATCTTGTATTCGGAAATCTGCTCAAGCTTGTGCGCGGCCCAGTGCCCAAAGTCCAAGGGGCGGGCGGACCCCATCTCAAAGGGATCGCCCGAGGTGGCGATATGATCCATGTGCAGCTCGGCGCACCTGCGGATCAGACGCTTCATCGGCTCAGCCGCGAAATTTGAGAGCGCCTCCGCGTCGTTCTCCATGGAATCGAAAAACGCGGCGTCCCGAATGCAGGCAACCTTGACCGCCTCCACGAACCCGCAACGGAGCTCGCGTTCCGGCAGGGTCCGAAGGAGCGCGCTGTCGTTGATCACCGCAAAAGGAGGACAGAAGCTGCCGATGAAGTTCTTTTTCCCAAAGGCATTGACGCCATTCTTCACCCCGACGCCCGAGTCATCCTGCGAAAGCGTGGTGGTCGGGATCCGGATGTGCCGGATACCCCGATGCGCGGTGGTGGCGGCGAGCCCCACCATGTCCAGCAGCGCGCCCCCACCGACACAAATCAGGTAGTTGTGGCGGTCAATGTGATAGCGATCAATCTGGGAGTGGATTTCCGAGACGTGGAAGTAGGAATTTTTGCAGCGTTCGCCCCCCTCCATGATCATCGGTGGACGGACGAGCGTGAGAAACTCGGCGTGTCGCCCGAAGTATTCCATGACCATCCGATCCACGCCGAAATGGGTCAACGCCTCGTCCAGCACGAGGAACACCTTGTGCGGCGGCCGATCCCCGCCGCCCACGATCACGTCGCGCAGCAGCGAATTCTCCGGCGCAAACACCTCGTCGGTGAAATGCACCTGATGCCGCCACGTGACGGTTATTTCCCGTTCAATCAAATCCATCGGTCTTTCCAGTCTTCAAGTCGGAGCGCCAGTTGACGAGTCCAAAGGCCGAAGCGTTCAATGTTTGACAGGCGATTCGGCTTTGCAACGCGACCCGGCCGATCACTATTCCGGGGTGTCACCGGCGACGAAGGGATTGAGAAAGGCTTGGACCCGCCTGCCGGTGCGGTTTCGTACCTGGCTGTTTCGGCTGGCGGCTGCGGGCTTTCTCGCCGCGTCGCCCTTCGCCGCCTATCTGCTCACGGCCGTTTTTCTCGGCTCGATCCTCGTCCATTCTGATCGAAGAGAGATCGCTGCAGGCATTCCCGTCTATGTGGACGCCCGCAGTTTCCACACGGATTTGTTCCTGCCCCGCAGCACAACGACCATGGATTTTCGGCCCTGGTTCCGGGCGGAACACTTCATGCGCTTCAACCGGTACGGCGACTACGTCAGTCTTGGTTGGGGTGATCGAACGTTCTTCACCGAGGTGATGTATTGGTTCGACATGACGCCGGGCATCGCACTCCGCTCAAGCCTCCTCCCGACGCCGACCCTGATGCACGTCTCGATCTGGCCCTCGCGTGGACTGGACCGGGAACCGATTCACCGCCTGCGCCTCTCCGAGGACGAATACCGCCGGCTATGGGAACACGTTCGAAGCGGTTTTCAGCTGAGGCACGACGGGTTGCCGATGCACGTGCCCCACCTGACCCACCGGGGTTGGGACGCGTTTTTTGAGGGGGCCGGCAGCTACACCGGCATCAACACCTGCAACCAATGGGCCGGCGAAGCCCTGCGACGAGCGGGCGTGCCCATGGGACTGTGGACCCCGTTTGCCTTCCAGGTCAGGGAAGCTCTGGATTGGGGACGCGCGAATTCGGGCAAAGCGGAAAGTGAACTGTTTATTGACAAACGATAAATTTATCGTATTTCAATAAAACATGTCTGACGCCAAAACGATTCCGAAAAGCCCGTTGCTGACGATCGCCAATCTGGCTGTCGCTGTCGCTTGGTACGCCGCCATCTGGGGGATCGGAACCGCCTTTCTGGTCTGGGTCACGGGCGGGCAAAGCGAACCGGTTGTCAGCATCCCGGTCGATATCGCGTTCCATCTGACGGAGCCACACGAGATGATACCCGGCTCGTTCGTCACACAAGACGGCGAATCCGTCGATTGGGTGAACCTCAAGGCAAGCGGACAGATCAACGTACGGCCATCGGAACTATCCGGATTGCCGCAGTGGCTGATGGGCGCACAGGTGACGATCGCGGTGGCGGGTCTGCTCCTCTTTCTACATCAACTGCGCCGGCTCATGTTCAACGCGACACGAGGCGACTATTTCACAGCCGCCAACGCGTGGCACATTCGCTGTTTGGGAATTCTCCTCATCGCATACCCTGTGGTCGTCAAGATTCTGGTCTGGTTCTGGACGCGGATTTACCACTTCCCCGCCACGGGCAATGCCGGCTTCCAACTCATGCTCATGCCAAACAACACCCTGCTCGCGGGATTACTGCTCCTGGTGCTGTCGGAGGTCTTTCGCGTCGGTGTACACATGCGCGAGGATCAGGAACTCACCATCTAAGCGTCATGCCAATCGAAGTCACACTGGATCGCGTGATGAAAGACCGGGGGATCAGCCTCTCGGACCTGGCCGAACGCGTCGGCATCACGCTGGCAAATCTTTCCATCCTCAAAACGAACAAAGCCAAGGCCGTACGCTTCACCACACTGGACGCCCTTTGTCGTGAACTCGGCTGCCAGCCCGGCGACCTGATCCGTCGGGTGGATTGATCAGCTCAAATCAACGCAGGAGCGGCGCGATCGCACCAGACGACTCCGCCGCGCGGTGAATCAATACCGGTTTGGGTTGAAGCGTACCGGGGTTGTCGATTTACTTCCCGGCCATGATTGCACGATACACGCGGCCCGAGATGCGGGCGATTTGGACCGACGCAAACAAGCTTTCCATCTGGTTGCGAATCGAACTGCTGGCCTCCGAGGCGCTGGTGAAAGACGGCGTGGTGCCGAAGGCTGATTTTGCCCGAATCAAAAAGGGGGCGGACGTCTGGCTGAACGATCCCGAAGGTCTGTTCACACGTCAGAAGGAGCTGGAAAAGACGTTGAACCACGACGTGATCGCGTTCACGACGGCGGTTGCCGAAAAGATCAATCACAAGGCCAGCCGTTGGCTGCACTTCGGCCTCACCAGCAGCGATGTCGGCGACACCGCCTTTGCGGTGCAGATGACCCAAAGCGCGGACCTGCTCATCCGGGATCTGAAAAATCTCCGCAAGTCCATCGCCAAGAAGGCCCGCAAATACAAGATGACGCCCTGCATCGGCCGCAGCCACGGCATCCACGGCGAGCCGACGACCTTCGGACTCAAGCTGGCGCTCATGTACGACGAATTCGGCCGCGCGCTGAAACGACTCGAAACCTCCCGGCAAACCGTGGCCGTCGGCAAACTGTCCGGCGCGGTCGGCACCAGCGCGCATCTCCCGCCAAAGATCGAAAACTTCGTCTGCCGCTCCCTCGGCCTGAAGCCCGCCCCGCTGGCAACACAGGTGGTGCAACGCGACATCCACGCCGAGTTCATGAACACAATGGCCCTGGTCGGCGCCAGCATCGAGCGCTGGGCGGTCGAGTTCCGTCATCTTCAGCGAACCGAAGTCCTTGAAGCGGAGGAGCCGTTCACGAAAGGACAGAAGGGCAGCAGCGCCATGCCGCACAAGCGCAACCCCATCACCTGGGAGCGGCTGACCGGCCTCGCGCGCGTGCTGCGCGGCAACGCGATCGCCTCGATGGAAAACGTCGCCCTCTGGCACGAGCGCGACATCAGCCACAGCAGCGTCGAGCGCGTGATCTTTCCCGATTCATGCTGCCTGCTGAACTACATGTTCAGCCTGTTCATCCGCATGATGGACGGCCTGAACGTGTATCCGGAGAACATGAAGAAAAACCTGGGCCTTTCGCTCGGCATGTGGAATTCCCAAACGGTGCTTCTGGCCCTGATCCGCAAGGGCCTCACCCGGGAGGACGCCTACGCCCTCGTTCAGCGCAACGCGATGGAAACCTGGGCGGTGAAGCACGCCGGACGCGACGACGCGGACTTCCTCGAACAACTCCGGTCGGATCCCGAAGTCGCCAGGCACTTCAAGGCAGGCGAACTGGAAGGACTGTGCTCCGTGGACTTCCACCTGAAGGAAGTCAAAAACCGCTTCAAACAAGTCGGTCTGTAAACCGTCAGAACATCCAAGACCAAGGTCCGGCGGTGGCGGATTTGCGTACTCTCAGAGCCTCGCTAATTTGCGGGAGGCAACTACGCGCCTGTGAGTCATGAAGATCTTCGAATTCCGCGCCCAACAAACTCTTCCCCGCCCGCTAGACGAAGTTTTTTCATTCTTCGCACAGGCAACCAATCTGGAGGCCATCACCCCCCCGTTCCTCGGCTTTCAGATCGTGACCCCCCTTCCAATCAAAATGGAAGTCGGCACCTTGATCGACTATCGCCTCAAAATCCACGGCATCCCCATTCGCTGGCGGACACGTATCAACGTCTGGCAACCACCTTATCGCTTCGAAGACGAGCAACTCCACGGACCCTACCGTCAGTGGATCCACGAGCACACATTCGAGGAAATTTCGGGAGGAACCCTATGTCATGATCGCGTTCGATATGCCGTTTTGGGCGGCAACCTGATCAATCGATTCTTCGTCCGCCCGGATATCGAGACGATATTCAATCATCGGCGACGATGCCTGGATGACCTGTTTCAAAGGCCGGTGAAAAGCCATGAAGATTGACCTTTGATCCCGGCCGGGCAAGATCGGCGACGAATTTTTCCAAGGCCAGTCGCGTCGGAAAGGTTCGCAAACAAAATCAATCACCATGACAGCAAAAAAAGCCATCATCGTACTGAGCACGGCGGTCGCATTCGCGATCGGAAACGTGTCCGTTGAAGCGGGTTCCGTCCCGCCGGCGGCCAAGAAGAGCGGACTGACCTTCGCCAAGGACATCAATCCAATCTTCGAAAAGTCCAACTGCTACGACTGCCACGGCGGCAAGAAACGGCCGAAGGCCGGGCTTCGCGTGGACAGCGTCGAATGGATCAAAAAGGGAGCCAAGGGCGAACCTGTCGTCGACACGAAAGACAGCGCCAAGGGCTCGTTGATCCAGACCATCGCCCGGGTGGACGAGGACGACGCCATGCCGCCCGAGGACAAGGGCGATCCCCTGACCAAGGACGAGGTCGCCTTGGTGCGCGCGTGGATCGAGCAGGGCATGAAGCCCTGATCCGCAACAACCATCTGGATACGCGAAAGCCCCGGCATTGCCGGGGCTTTTCTTTTGCGGAATGTCCCGATCCGGGTCCGTTCAAACCTCGTCCAAGAAATTGATGCTGACTTCCAATCCCTCCCGCGCGGCCGCGACCTCGGTCTTCGCGCCGTGGATGACGGCCAACTCCTGGGCCCATTCCTCCATCCGGTCAATCATCTCGTCGTCGTGATCCGGATCATGATGAAACAGAAACAGCTTTCGCACATTGCCGACCACAGCCAGGGCCACCACGTCATCGACACAGCTATGCCCCCAGCCGATGTGGGACTTGTATTCGTTCGCGTCGTACTGCGAATCCATGATCACGATGTCGGCGTCCCGAATGAAATCGACCAGCTTTTCATCCTGCTTGCGGGCGTACTCCAACACCTCCAGCGACTGCTCGCGCCCGCCGTCCGCGGCCATCCGCTGGCGGGCGTGGGCCTCGTTGTCCGGCATGAAGACAATCGTGCCCGCAGAGGTGGTGATCCGATAGCCGACACACACACCCGGATGATTCGCGAACATCGTGCGCACCTTGATGCTCCCGATGTGAAATTCCGTCTCCGAGATCTCCTCGATGTTCAGGTTGCTCGGCATCGCCCGCATGCTGATCGGAAAATAGGGACTTTCCATCTGGCTCATCAGCGCGGTCTGCAATCCCATCTTGGCCCCCTCGTATCCCAGCACGGTCACGCTGTTCCGGGGATCGTAGGCCGGGATAAAAAACGGAAATCCCTGAATGTGATCCCAGTGGGTGTGACTGATCAGCACGTGCGCATTGATCGGGTCGCCCCGAAACTCGCTCATCAACCTCCGACCGAGCTGCCTGATGCCGGTGCCGGCGTCGAGAATGATCAACTGCCCGTCCGCCCGCAGCTCCACGCAGGTGGTGTTCCCCCCATACTTCACCGTGTCCGGCCCCGGCGTGGCGATTGATCCCCTCACGCCCCAAAAACGCACCCGCGTTCCCTCCCCGATCTTGCGGCTGAAAACCCGCGTGTCGGTGAGCGGGCCGCCCATCTGCTCCATGCGCATGAACACGGTCGAACCGCTCGCCTCGTTCAACAGTCGCAGCAATTCCACCGGCTTCACCGGCTTCAGCACGAAATCATCCGCGCCGGACGCCAGCGCGCCGTCGCGATCGCTCGCGTAGTTGCTGTTTGAGATGACAATGATGCGCGGCTGGGGAACCAGACTCTCATCCTGACGCAATTCCCTGCACACCTGATAACCGTTGACCTTGGGCATCAACAGATCGCACACCACGACATCGGGCTTGTGCTTGCGGGCCAGTTGCAGCCCCATGCTTCCGGAGCTCGCCTCAAAAACCTCCCATCCGTCCTCGTTCAAGGCATGGGATAATATTTTCACGACGATGGGATCGTCGTCGATTACCAGGGCAGATTTCACGGCTGGGGATTGGTTGTCGGTCGGGAACCGCCTTTCCTAGGCGTTACCCGGCCTTTTTGCAAGGTGCCGTTTGATCTCCGCGTGCGCGCCGTCAAGCCCCTTGCGACAACCCCGGCCACGAGGAGGAGTCGTTCCAAAACCCGCCCGTCCGTTTCCCGTAATAACCGCTCAACACGGCGTCCATCACCCGCGACGTTCTCATCGCGGACCGCGCGCCGGAAGGGCACGCTCCAACGCCGGCCAGTTCATCCACAACCGACTGAATGAGCGGCTGATGCACGTGCGGCGGATGCGACACCGTCTCCCGCGAAACACCGGCGGCGGTCTCGATGCGGATGTCGCCCTCCTCGAACACCGGCACCGAAATCGAACCCGCCTCGGCCACAATCCTGAGTTCATCTGCCTCGGCCGAAGCGGTGAACTCAAACACCGCCAATCCCTGCCCGCCGGATTCATGCCCCCATCGCAGCTCCACATGGTCCTCCGCCGGATATCGCCCGTCCCGGTTCTCCGCAAAGCCGGTGACGTTGAGCAAGGGTCCGCACAAATGATCGATCAGATCCAACGCGTGGCATCCAACATCCATAAAAAGACCGCCCCCGGAAGCCTCCGCACGCACGCGCCACGGCGGACCGGCCACCGCGTCAAAGGACAAGGGCTTCTTTCGCAGCGTGTAGCGAACCTCCCGCACCCGACCCATCCCGCCCAAATGCTCCGCAACTTTCTGAAATCGAGGAAGGCAACGACGATAGTAGGCAACAAAAAGGGGAGCACCGGCCTTTTCAAACGCGCCCGTCATCACCTCGCCTTCCTCGGCGCAACGGCCCATCGGTTTCTCCACCAGACACGGCTTGCCCGCCGCCGCGACCTTCAACGCGAGTTCAAGGTGCCGGCCCGGAGGCGTCGCGATGTAAACCGCGTCCACCTCGTCATCCGCGATCAAGGCGTCCGCGTCGGCATACCAACGCGGCACCCCGTGGCGCCGTGCAAAATCCTCGGCCGCACCCGCGTCCCGGCGCATCACCGCGACCAGCGCGCTCCCGGCGGCCCGTTGAAATCCCGGCCCGCTCTTGATCTCGCAGACGTCGCCGCACCCCAAGATTCCCCATCGTGTTTGATTCATAACAACATCCCGTCGAAAACCGAGCGCCCGCTTTCTATTTCGTCCGCGCGGCCGGCGTCGAGCCAAAGGGAATTGAACGCGCCGCTGTTTGTGCTTATTCCTCCGGCATGCAATCCATTCCCCGCGTCCTTCCCGCGCTTGCCGCCCTCCTGATCGCCGCCGCCTCGCTCCAAGCCGACGACGATCGAATCGTCTTCGAGGGCGGCTCCGGACCCGGCAAGGGCCGGCACATCGTCCTCGTCTCCGGGGACGAGGAATACCACTCCGAGGAGGCCCTGCCCCAGCTCGCCAAGATTCTCTCCCGCCACCACGGGTTCAAATGCACCGTCCTCTTCGCGATCGATCCCGCCACCGGCATCATCAACCCGCGCGTTCGCGACAACATCCCCGGCCTGGAAACCCTCAAGACCGCCGACATGATGGTGATCTTCACCCGCTGGCGCATCCTGCCAGACGAGCAGACAAAGCACATCGCGGACTTCATCAAGACGGGCAAACCAATCGTCGGCCTGCGCACCGCGACACACGCCATCGCGCCACCCACCGCCGCCCACGACATCATGCGAAAATGGCTGGGTATGATGAAACGAACGCCCGACAAGGCCGGCCCGCGCCCCGTGATCTCCGAGGAACTCTGGGGCCCATACGGTTACCTGGGCGACGGCTATTGGGGCCCAAACCAGAAATGGCAGGGCGGCTTCGGCAAGTTCATCATCGGCGAGATGTGGGTCGCCCACCACGGACATCACAAACACGAATCGACGCTCGGCATCATCGCGCCGGACGCGCAAAAACACCCCGTTCTCCGCGGCATCAAGAGCGGCGACATCTGGGGCTCCACCGACGTCTACACCATCGACCTGCCCTTGCCGGGCGACAGCAAGCCGTTGATTCTGGGACAGGTCATTGCGCGAAAGGGCGAGTATGACCCCAACGACGTAAACTTCGGTATGCGCCCGACGGACGGACCTCCGGTGGCGGAAAAAAACAACCCCATGATGCCCGTCGCCTGGACCAAGACTTATCAGGATGACGGCGGCAAGAAAGGCCGCGTCTTCGCCACCACCATGGGCTCCGCCGCAGACCTGGCAAACGCCCCGCTCCGCCGCCTCGTGGTCAACGGTGTCTACTGGGCCCTGAGCATGGAAAAACAGATTCCAAAAGGCGGCACCAAGGCCGATCTCGTCGGCGAGTTCTCCCCCTCCCAATACGGATTCTCCACCGACGAATACTGGGTTCAGCGCAACCTGAAGCCCGCCGACCTCGCACGATGAAACACCTCGCCCTGATCGCGCTGACCTCGGTCCTGTTCGTCGAGATCCTCGCTGCCGCGCCCGCACAGCCAAACCGAACCAAGGTCCGCCCGACCTTCACCGAAGGCGTGCACTCCGAAGGCTCGGTCATCTACACCTTTGTCGACGAGAAACACCGGCGACGCCTGACCTTGGATCTCTACAAACCCGCAAACGCCAAGGGGCCGCTGCCCGCGATCGTGATGTTCTTCGGCGGCGGCTGGCAAAACGGACGCCCCGGTCTTTTCGCGCCGCTGGCCCAACGCCTCGCGCAACGCGGCTACGTGACCGTCGTGCCGGAATACCGCCTCTCCGGGGAGGCCCCTTTTCCCGCCGCCGTGCACGACTGCAAGGCCGCCGTCCGCTGGATCCGTGCGAGCGCCAAGCGTTTCGGTATTGATCCCAACCGCGTTGCGTCCCTCGGCGGCTCGGCCGGCGGACATCTCAGCGGCTTCGTCGCGACCACCAACGGCAGAGACGAATTCGAGGGGGCCGGTGAACACACCGATTTTTCCTCCGCCGTTCAGGCGGGCATCGTCCTGTGCGGCCCCATGGATCTGCTCGACGACTACATGATCACGCGCATCCGCAAAAGCGCCGATGCGCCGGAAGGCGACGCGGTGGTGGATTTCATGGGCGGCGCGCTGCCATGGACCGATCCCGAAACATACCGAACCGCGTCCCCCCTCACCCATGTCGGGAAATCGACGCCGCCCATGCTCTTCATCGACGGTGAAAACGACCGTGCCGGCGAGCGGTATCCGAAGATGTGGGCGAAGATGGACGAACTCGGCATCCCGCACGAATTCGTCAAACTCCCCCGGGCACCGCACCCGTTTTGGGTCTACGAGGAATGGTTTGAACCGACCGTGAACGCAGTCGACACGTTCCTGAAAAAGCACCTCAAGTGAGGCCTACCAAAGGTCCTCACCGTAGTTGAAGCCGTTCAGGGCGGGTTCGTTGATCAGCGCGTCGAGATCGGGTTGTCCCTTCACCTTCATCGCTTTGGCGTCCCACTCGATCGTCCGTCCCGTGCGCTGCGCGAGCGCTCCGAGCAGGACGACTTCGGTCAGCGGCACGGCATAGTCGAAGTTCGAGCCCGGTGCCTTGATCTCGCCCCTGATCGCCCGGAACAACTCGTCGATCGGACCGTTCCCCAGCGATGGCAGCTTCTCGATCCGATTGATCTCCGGCTGAATCTCCTTCATCCGCTCATCCGGCGTGATCATCGGTTTGTCCGGACGCATCCCCTCGTGGAAGAGCGTCTGCTTGGAACCCTCCATGTACATCCCGCCCTTCTCCGGCATCGGACCCGGTTTCCCCCAGCGTTTCGGCTTGGGCACCTCGTATCCCGCCTCATACCACGTCATCTTCACCGGCGGTTTGGCACCGCGCTTCGGAAAGTGATAGGTGACCACCGATTTCATGGGAATGAAGTTGGGGCCGGGCGGTTCTTCGCGCTCGACCTCAATCTTGGTGGGCGAGCCGAGTCCCAACACATGGAACGGCGCGTCAAAGGTGTGGCAGCCGATGTCCCCCAGCGCACCGCAGCCGTATTGCCACCAGCTCCGCCACTTCGTGTGCACAAACTCGCGGCTGAAGCCCGCGTGCTTGACCGGCCCCTGCCAGAGATCCCAATCGACCGTTGCGGGCGGCACCTCGGTGACGGGCGGAAACTTGTCCGGCGCGATGAACCAAGGCGCGCGCGGCCGGTCCGTCCACGTGACCACCTCACGCACATCACCGACGATACCGCCATCCACCCATTCCTTGATGCGCCGCATGCCGTCAAAAGTGTGCCCCTGATTTCCCATCTGCGTGATCACCCCATACTTGTGGGCCGCCTTCTGCAAGGTGCGGATCTGCCAGATGTTGTGCGCCAGCGGTTTCTGCACGAAGACGTGTTTGCCGCGCCGCATCGCCTCCATGGCGGCGGCGAAGTGGGTGTGGTCCGGCGTCGAGATCAACACGGCGTCAATCTCCTTGCCCTTCTTGTCCAGCATCTTTCGGAAATCGCGAAACCGCGCGGCATCCGGATGTTTCTTGTAGGCGCCCGCCGCACGCTCGTCGTCGACATCGGCAAACGCCACGAGGTTCTGTTTCCCGGCCTCGTTCACCGCGTAATTTCCCATTCCGCCCGCGCCGACCACGGCGACGTTGATGCGGTTGTTGGCGGATGCCCCAGGCTTGCCGATGGAGAAACGCGGCAGCGCGAGGGCGGCGGCGGTGGTTGCGGTGGATTGCAGAAAACGACGACGATCAAG
Source organism: Verrucomicrobiia bacterium (assembly GCA_016779125.1). GTDB lineage: Bacteria > Verrucomicrobiota > Verrucomicrobiia > Limisphaerales > JAYPXF01. The sequence continues at coordinate 12,732 of JADHOF010000059.1, forward strand.
TTTTTTCATGGTGTCTGTGCGGTCTCGGGTGAACACGCCTGCTATAGGCTTCCGCGAGCCGAATCGCAAGGCAATGTCCGGCCCCGCAAACTGAAACATTGATCCTTCGCCGTGGGGTGCTATCCCGTCGGCCATGAAATCGATTTTCCGACCGGCGGCCCTCATCGCCCTTTCGCTTTGCGCGCTCCTTCTCGGCGCGTGCAAGGCCCTCGAATCGGCGGGTGCCAATTCGACCCAAAGCACCGCCCTCGGCACCACGCGCGTGTATGTCGGCACCTACACAAAACGCGACAGCAGGGGCATCTACGCCTTCGACCTGGATTTGAAGACCGGCGCGCTGTCTCCCAAGGGAATCGTCGCGGAATCCGAAAACCCCTCCTTCCTCGCGCTGCATCCGAACGGAAAAACCCTCTACGCCGCGAACGAGGTGAGCCGCTTCAACGACGCGCCCGGTGGTGCCGTGAGCGCCTTCTCCATCAACTCCGAAACCGGCGCCTTGACCCTGCTCGGACAACAGGCCACCGGCGGCGCCGGCCCCTGCCATGTCAGCGTCGATCAAGCGGGTCAAAACCTCCTGGTGGCAAACTACGGTGGCGGCAGCGTCGCCTGCTTTCCCATCAATGTTTCGGGCGTGATCAGCAAGGCCACCGGCTTCGTCCAGCACACGGGCTCCAGCGTCAATCCGCGCCGTCAAAAGGAACCTCACGCCCACTCGATCAACGTCTCACCCGACAACCGATTCGCGATCGCTGCAGACCTCGGCATCGACAAGCTCCTGGTCTACCGATTCAACCCAAACAACGGATCACTCGGCCCGAACGAACCCGCCTTCACCAGGCTCGCCCCCGGCGCGGGTCCGCGTCATTTCGCCTTTCACCCGTCCGGCCGGTTCGCCTACGTCATCAACGAGCTTCACTGCACCGTCACCGCCTTCGTCTACGACGCCGAGAAGGGAACGCTCACCGAGCGGCAGACGATTTCCACGCTGGACGTGCCGCTTCAAAAGGGCTTCTCCACCGCCGAAGTTCAGGTGCATCCCTCGGGCCGTTTCCTCTACGGCTCCAATCGCGGGCACGACAGCATCGCGGTGTTCGAAATCAACGCCGGTTCAGGCACCTTGCAGCGGATTCAGGTCGCGTCCTCCGGCGGAACCACACCCCGCAACTTCGGCATCGACCCCACCGGCAACTACCTGATCACCGCCAACCAAAACAGCGACAACCTCGTCGTGCACCGCATCAATCAACAAAGCGGCCGCCTCACACCGACCGGCAACGAAGCACCTGTCCCGAGCCCCGTCTGCGTGAAGTTTCTTCCGCTGGACTGACTCAGACCGCCTCCACGACCGGATCGGTTCCGCTGTGGCGGAGGATCTTGACCGCCTGGCCGGAGTCGATGATTTCTCCACTGGAGATCACGTCGAGGATCTCGTCACCAAAACGCGCCTTGCCGCTCGGCCGCAATTGGGAGACCGCAGTGCCGATCTCACCGACGCGGGATTTCTTTTTCTCCTCGATCGCCGCGACGGACGTGACCCCGCTCGCGCCCTGCGACACCACCAGGCCGTAGTAGGAGGTGTGCGGCAGCACCTTGCTCAACCCGTAGCAGATAAGGATGCCGCCCAGGAACGCGACCATGAGGTTCTGCATCGGCACCCCGATCGCCTGGATCGACGGCACGCCGGACATGTCCGGGTACATGTCCACCCCCGACATCACCAGGGCGAGCAACACCATCCCGATCCCGCCCAATCCAATCACGATCGTCCCGGGAAAGACGAACAGCTCAATCCCAATCAACACGATGCCGAGGAAGAAGACCACCAACCATTCAATGCCGCTCAGGCCAGCGACGTAGCCGCCGAAGAAATAGATCAGGAAGGCCAGGATGCCGATCACGCCAAACACGCCGAAGCCCGGGGTCTTGTATTCGATGTAGATGCCCGCGATCCCGATCATCATCAGGATCGGCGCGATGGCATTGATCCAGCGGGCCAGTTTTTCCGCCCCCGTCGGCTCCACCTCAACCTTTTCGGTGACCTCGACGTTCAGTTTTTTGAACAACTCCTCCAGATTCGCCACCGTCCCCGATGACAGCAGCGGCTTGGGCGGATCGCCGTATTCCTTTTCGGCCTCGGTGTTGGTGAGCGTCAGCAGTTCGCCCTCATCGGCCAGCACCTCGCCGTCGATTTCAAAGGTCCGCTCCATTCGCACCATCGCCTCGGCCACGTCGCCGCGATGCCCGTTGGCTTCGGCATAGGAGCGGATCTTGGCGGACAGAAACGACTTCACCTTCTCGTTCGCGGTTTCCGGAATATCCGCCCCCCCGGACATCACCGGGGCCGCGTCGCCGATCAGCCCCTGCGGGGCCATGTAAATCTTGTCCGTCGCAAAGCTGATGATCGCCCCCGCCGAGATCGCCTTCTTGTTCACGAAGGTCACGATCTGCCCCTCGAACTTGTCGAGGATCCCCATGATCTCCTCCGCCACGTCCAGCCGCCCGCCGTTCGTGTCCATGTCGATCACCAAGAGGTCCGCCTTGGCCGCCATCGCCTCCTTCACCCCCCGCCTCACGACGTAGAGCAAGGGCGGCATGATGTCCTCGCGCACAGGAATGACATACACCTTCTTCGGCACGGCCTCGGGCTTGGCGATGTCCTCCGCAGCCCGGACCGGCATCAGAAAAACAAGAGACAACAGCCCCCACAAAAACGTCTTCATCGCCGCAGCCTAGTCCCGGCCCACCACCGGCGCAAGCGACGGCGTCGACCTCGATCGCGCGGACCAGCCTGTGAGAACAGCGAGTCCCCCGCAAAACCACGCGAACCATTCGCCCCGTCGGCCGTAAGGCGTGCTGATCGGCTCCGGAGGCACGCGAACCCGGAGCAGCTTGACACCTTCCGAATAAGCCGGGCGGCCATCTTCAAAATCGACTCCGTGAATACGCCCGACGGGGTCCACCCAACATGAGATCCCATTGTTTGCGCAGCGGATCAGCGGTCGCCCGGTCTCGATCGCGCGACATCGGGCGTTGGCCAGATGCTGCCACTGCTGGGCGCTTTCACCGAACCAGCCATCGTTGGTCAGATTCACAAGCAGATCCGTGTCCGGCCCGGCGGCGGACCGGCTCAGCCACGGAAAGATATCCTCAAAACAAATCAGCGGCGAAGCGCTCAGCCCGAGCGAAGGCATCTCAAACCGCCCGGCCTCGCGGCCGGCGGAGAAGCCTTCCCCGATCGGTGTCAGGAACTTGAGAAACGGCAGCCACCGCGCAAGCGGAACATACTCGCCAAAGATGACGAGCCGGCGTTTGTGGTAAGCGGAAACGATTCGGCCCTCTGGATTGATCAGAAAGGCCCCGTTGAAAAAATCCGGCCTCGTGACATCCGCCGCGCCTTCCGGCAGACGCGCGTCGTCACCACCGCAGATCAGCCACACACCATGCTTCCGCGCAAGTTCCGTGACCTGGCGATGGACGTCGTCCTGAAAGCGCAGCAATCCCGGCATGCCCGCCTCGGGCCAGACGAGAATATTCGGCTTCGAAGCCAGGGCCACCCGCGACAGTTCCAACGTGCGCCGGAGGCGGTTGGTTTCCGACGAGGAATCCCAGATCAAGGTTTGCGGAAAACTCGGTTGCACCAACGCGACGCTCACTTCCCGATCCCCCAATTCACCCACGCGCCTGTTGTAGTCGTTGATCCGCCCGCTGCCTGCCGCGAACAAGACCGCCACAGCCACCAGAGGCAGACCGATCTCCCGCCACGCCAGCCAACGGGAATTCGGCTCACCCGCGAGCGCGAGCAGGCCGCAGACGAGCGAGATCGAAAACCAGACCATCAGAAAGGAGAGTCCGGGCACACCGATCCAGGCCGCGATTTGCAGCAAGGGCAACAATCCCCCTTGCGTGTAACCGATCCGAAGCCAGGGGAATCCGGTCAACAACCAGCCGACCACGTATTCCATCACCACCCAGGCGGCAGACACCCCGATCACCCAGCCAGCCCGCCGCCACCAGGGCGTGCGAATGAAGTCCGGCGCCGGCAGCGTCCACCACGCGAACCACGCCCACGCGCCATACCATGCCGCGAGATAACCGCCGAGTGCCATCCACGCCAAGGTCGGCAGAAAGTCCACCGGCATGTAGTTCAGCCAATAGAGCTGTGTCAGCGCGAAGGCGAGACCGAACAAGCTGCCGCTCTGGAAGGCCTCCCTCCCGTCGCCTCGCACCGCCAGAAACAGCAACCCTCCCGGGGCGATCCAAGCGAAGCCGGCCACGTTCGTGAGCGGAAACGCGAGTGCCAGCAAAACTCCCAGCACCAGCGCGCCGGCCTGCCTCGTACCGTCCCCGATTTTGAAGTCCCGCGTCGTCAAGGGACCGAGATTGCTTGAACGGCCAAGGGATTCAACCCTTCAAC
>JADHOF010000060.1 GCA_016779125.1 Verrucomicrobiia bacterium
AATCCGTTTGTTGCAGCTGCGGTTGTTGAACTGGCAGCGGCGACTGCTCAGCCAGGTGGTGTGGCTGCTGCAGCTTCAAACTCCGGTGGTTTGAGTGCGGCGGCGCAAACCCTGATTGCCACGACAGGTTCAACCAGTAACGAGGGTGTATCCCAAGCGGTGACTGTGGCAGCGACGAGCAATACCGGTTCGACGACTGTGGGTGGTGGCCAGACCTCGACTAGTCCTTAGTTCTGATCCTTAAATAAATATCCAACCGTCTACTAAATAAAAAATCAGGACAATGAGTATAATTAATAGAAGAACCGTATTGGCGGCAACAGCTTGTATGGCTGCCGGTCTGAACTGTTCTGCGCAGGATGCAGAAACCGCGGCCCCCTTGTTTACAGTGGGCAAGGTTGAAGTTAGACCCAGTTTTTCGTACAGCGCAACGCTGGACGATAACATCTTCCTTCAACACAAGGGTGCAAACAAAGAAGATGATCTTGTTCATACGTTCACACCGGGTGTTGCACTTGGTGCTGGAGATTATCGTGGTCAAAATGGATTCTTCATGGCCGCGAACTATTCCGCGAACTTCTTGGTGTTTCAGGACAATGACGGTGCGAATGCTGTAACCCACAATGCCGGCATAAACATCGGTGGCGGGGAAAGATTGAGTTGGCGCTTTGGGCACAGCTTGGTTTCAGATGCCGATGCCGATGTCCAAAACTTGGCTGCAGGGGGGCGGGTGAGGCGTGATATTCATACTTCTACTCTGTCAACCATTTACGATCTGAGTGACAAAACGGATTTGGAAGCGCGTTTTGCGTCCATATACAGCGACTACAGCAGTGCTACAACCTTTGATACGTGGCGTGGTCAGGGAACGGTGTTGCTTGACTATGAAATGACCGCCAAAATCCATTATGCTTTGGGTGGTTCCCTTGGTTATGATCAGGTTGACGGCTTCAATAACTCGATTTTTGAGCAGATAAACTCGCGTTTGGTGTGGACCGTCAGCCCGAAATTGGCACTTCGAACTGGCGTTGGTGTGGAATTTAGGCAATTTCAAGGGGCATCTCTTGATAGGGCAAACTTGATTTTTGACGCTGCGGCTGACTGGAAGATTTCGGCGTTGACCGTTGCTTCCGTTGGCACTGCAAGAGGTGTGTCACCGTCGAATTCGCTGGGAAACCAGACAGCCGTTAGGACATCTGTAACTGGTCAACTGACTCACAAGGTGGGAACTCGATACACAGCGAGTGCTATTGCTGGATACTCCTTCAGTGACGCATCCGCCAACGGAGTGACTACAAACTTCAGCCAGGAGGATAACTATTGGTTTCTGCGTCCCTCACTTGCTGTAAAACTGATGGACCGTGCAGCAGCGGTGGCGTTCTACCAATTCCGCCGAAATGATTCAAATGCTCTGGCAAATCGCTCAGATTTCACAAATCATCAGGTTGGTTTGTCACTGTCGTACGCGTTCTAAACGCTGAATCGAACAGAGAATGGCAAAGGAAGCAAAAAAGCTTGGCGTGGTATGCCTGAATTTAAACGCCTATTGAGTTCCGCCATCATCTCACTCTGTTTACTAGGTCTGAATTCAAACGCGCAGGAGAGACTTATACAAGTCTCTCCTGTTTCGTTCGAAGACCTAGGCAATGGATCAAGTGGTGAAACTTCAAGCGAGAGCTATCGCCTTCGTCCTGACGACGCGATTGAACTGACCGTCTACCGTGAGGATGATCTCTCTACGAAGACGAAACTCGACAAAGATGGAAGCGTCGTACTGCACCTGATAGGCGAAGTTAGACTGGGTGGAATGACCCTAAAGGAGGCGCGGAAAACGATAGGGGATTTGTATCGGCGTGACTATCTCGTGGATCCGCAAATTACTCTAACCTATACTCCAAGAGATGCAGAATCATCCGGAACAGTCAGCGTTCTGGGATCGGTCGCAAAGGCCGGAGTATTCCCATTGCCAAAAGGAAAAGAAAGAATATCGCTCCGTGAAGCAATAGCAATGGCGGGTGGCCTGACCAGATACGGCAATGAATCAAAAATTAAGATTCGACGGTTAAATGGAGACGAAGACCGGGTTTTCGAAGTAAATCTAAAAAAGATGAATGAAGACGCCAGCGTCGAGACATTCTACATTCTACCAGGGGATAGCATCAGTGTACCGGAACGGGTCTTCTAACCTCAGAGCATGATTCCAACCAACACAAGTAGCGAGTTTCAGGAAGGAACTCAAGAAGGATCGTTTTCGTATGCTGACATAATCTCGATGGTGTATGAGCACCTCTGGTTGATTCTGGCTATAATTGCCGTGTCGGCTTCCCTCGGATACTACGTCCTTCGCACGACTCCCGTCCTCTACAGCAGCAAGGGACTGCTAATGGCTGAAATAGATAGCGTTCGTATTCTGACTGAAATCAAAAGTTTGGAATCAGAAGAGAGGGTAGCCTCCCACGAAGTGCTAAATACGATAGCCGCAACTGTCACCCGTTCGGAGGTGTTGCAGCTTGTTGCTGCAAAGATCAAGGACCAACCTATGATCAAGCAATGGTCGACCAACGCTATTTCGACCAACGAGATTGCAAGAATATTGGCCGCGAAATGCAATGCTTCAGTTAGGCGTCAAAGCCGGTTTATTGAAGTTTCCGCGATTGACGCGGATCCCGAACTGGCTCGGTTTGTTGCGCAAGAAGTCATGGAGCAGTTCATGATTTATGAAATGAAGAGGAGACAGGGCGCTGGCCGCGGTGCCACTAACTTCCTTTCTGAAGAAGCTGAAATACTTAAAAAGCAAGTAGCAGAAACGGATAGTCAATTGGCAGCCTTTTTAAGGACAAACTCAATTTCAGTCAAAGAGAGTGATGATTCCGTATCAGCCGAACTGAGGGATCTAAATAATCGTCTCTTCGAAATACGAGCTAATCGAATGGCGATCGAAGCAGATTGGGAAAATATAAAAAAACTGGCCAGTGAGCCTGAAAAACTTCTCACGTTCCCGTCCGTTGTTCAGTTGCCCAATGTAGCGTCGATTCGTCAGCAGCTATTGGACAAAGAATCCGAAAACGCCCAGCTGGAACTGCGGTATAGAGAAAAGCATCCAAAGATGATTGAAGCGCGAAGGGCGTTTCAAAGTCTTCAGAACGCGCTCCATGCCGAGGTGGCCAATGCGCCCAAGGGTGTCGAAATTGGCCTAAAGAAACTGCAGCTCGCGGAGCAGCAGTTGGCGTCCCAGATCAAGACCCAAGAGGTGAAGCTAGCCGAGGTCGAAGCGCTGCGTATGATTTACAGCCGATTAAAAACCTCTGCTGACCACAATCGAGAGCTGTACGAATCCGTGTTGAAACGGTCTGGTGAACTTAGAATCAGCATGAATGATATGGGACGGGCAGATGCAAAACATAAAGTCAGCATATTTGAAGACGCTGTTGCTCCTCGGGTTCCCTTCCAGCCAAATGCCAAGAAGACGATGGGAATCGCGCTGATGGCGGGATTTGGACTCAGCTTTGGGTTGGTTTACCTGTTGCAAATGATGGATCAGACATTGAAATCCATTGATCAGGCTGAACAGGTTTTTGGTGTTCCTGTCCTGGGTGCAATTCCGAAGTCGGCTGAAACTAGCGGTCATGATGATCGACTTGTGATTTCCAAGAATCCGGACTCACACGCAGCGGAAGGTTTCAGAACGCTGCGAGCTGCGGTCGGGCTTTTGGGTCGTGAGGAGGAGCGAAAAGTGACGCTGTTTACCAGCGCGGTTCCGGCCGAGGGTAAGACCTTTTGCTCGAGTAATTACGCTCTATCCATCGCCCAGTCGGGTAAACGTACGGTCTTGGTGGATTTTGATCTGCGGAGGCCAAGCGTTGGGAAAACCTTTGATATTCCCGCGACTCAGGAGGGCGTCAGCGATTGTTTGTTGGGCAAGGTTAGGTACGATCAAGTGATGGTGCCGACGGAGAATCCACACCTGTTCATTATTTCCGCAGGGACTTTGGTTCCGAATCCATCGGAATTGATAGCCAGTGCTCACACACGGGAATTTCTGGAGGAACTTCGGAATGCTTTCGACCATGTTGTTGTGGATAATGCTCCGGTCACAGCGGTCAGTGACACTCTGATGATCGTCAGGATGGTGGACACCGTTTGTTTGGTCACAAAGGCGGCCAAGACGCCACTTCGCGTGATCGGGCGTAGTATCGAATTGATTCGAAGGACGGGAGTCCATCCGTCAGGTCTTATCTTGAACTTCATCTCCAAAAACAAGGGGGCCGGATACAAATACTACTACTATTCGGACAAGAACTACGCTGGTGGGTACGGGCAGGAAAAGCGCAAAGAGGCGCGAGGTTAGGTCGTTTTCAAGCCGAGCATTCGTAAAGGGGGGCGAGGTGAATCGGTGTTGGCGTTTTCGGAAGGGGTAAAGTGTGGCCCGTTTGGGGTTTGGTTATTCAAAGCCATCTATTGTGGATAAACCTTGCCATTTGCTTGACTTTGACTTCGACGCTGTGGCGAAACGAATTGAAGAGGATGGCGTTCCTCCAGTGCATTCCAAGGCCCTATGGCGTGCGCTTTATCGCGGGAACAGTGATATCTCCAAGCGATCTGAGAATCTCCCTCCACCAGTTGACCGTTGGCTAGGTAGTCATTTGGGAAGGGATGTGTTGGTGGAGGCTCCCTCAATTGCGGCGGACGTCAAGAGCAACGACGGACATACCCGGAAGGTGTTGTTGCGCCTTTTCGACGGTAGCGAAATAGAGACCGTGATCATGGGGTATCCGGGGCGTTACACGGCTTGCCTCAGCACGCAGGTGGGGTGTGCAATGGGATGCGTATTCTGTGCGACGGGCCAGATGGGGTTTGTGCGACAACTGCGGCCAGGTGAGATTGTATCCCAAATTCTTGTGGCCAACCGTTTACTTGCCGAATCGGGCCTCAATCCTTTGCGCAACATCGTGTTGATGGGCATGGGGGAACCGCTTCACAATTATGAAAACGTGATGCGTGCGATGAGAATCGTATCCGACCGGCGCGGGATTGGAATTGCCGAGTCCCGAATCACGGTCAGCACTGTTGGAGTCGTTCCGGCGATTGACCGCTTCGCTGACGATCGTCAGCCATACAATCTCGCTGTTAGTCTTCATGCTACGAACGATTCTGAACGGAGTGCGTTGGTGCCGGTAAACTCTCGGTGGCCGCTCGCAGATCTGATGGCGGCTTGCCGCCGATATAGCGAAGCAACGGGACGGCGTGTGCTGTTTGGATGGACCTTGATCGACGGTAAAAACGACACTCCGGAGCATGCCAAAGAAGTAGCGTCATTGTTGAAGGGCATGAAGGCGCACGTGAATCTGATCCGGCTAAATCCGACCCATGGATACGAGGGACGTCCAACCGACACTGCTGCTGCGGACCGATTCTCGGAGATTATTCAAGCATCGGGACTGCCTTGCACGTTGCGTCAACGTCGAGGGATTGACGTCGCGGCCGGCTGCGGACAGCTCAGGGCTGGCGGAGCGCGGCTTTTGGAATGACGATCAATGCGGCTTCTCACGGTGGCTTGCGCGCGGGTAGCCTGTCCTACGTGAAACCGAAGATAGCCGTGACAATGGGAGATCCCGCCGGAATCGGCCCGGAGGTCTGTCTGCATCTGCTGAACAATACGACTGTTTCAGGGTTATGTTCACCGATTGTCTTTGGCGACATGGCCGTGCTGAATCAGGTAGCCAAGCGGTGTGGCATTCCTTTCATGTCGCCCGTGATTGCACGGTGCGACCTGCGTGATGGGGTTGAGGGGCCGTGCGTTCTGGACCTGCGCCAGATTGATGCCTCGTCGGTTGAAGCGGGTAAACTTTCAGCGGCCTGTGGCGAAGCCGCCTATCAATACGTGATCGCCGCCATCGAGGCGGGGTTGACCGGCGAGGTTGATGGAGTTTCCACCGCGCCCCTGAACAAGGAAGCGATGCATCTAGCCGGCCACAAATATCCGGGCCACACCGAGATTTTTGTGGAGCGGATGAAGTCGGAACGTTCCTGCATGATGCTGACCTCGGAGATTCTGACATGCAGTTTTGTCACCGTCCACGTGGGCTATCATGAAGTTCCCCAACTCTTGACCTCGGCTCGGATAGAAGAGGTTATCGAACTGACTCACGAGGCGATGTCGTTGATTCGGGGGCGCAAGCCGAAGCTTGTTGCCTGCGGATTGAATCCGCATGCCGGTGAACATGGATTGTTCGGAAATCGGGAGGAGGAACGCATCATCGCGCCGGCGTTGGAGGCGGCCCGGGCCAAGGGTATTGAAATAGAAGGTCCGCTCCCGCCGGACACGGCTTTCCTGCCTTGGCGCCGTGATAAGACGGATGCTTTCATCTGTATGTATCACGATCAGGGGCATATTCCGTTGAAAGCCCTGGCTTTTGATTCCGCCATCAACACAACACTCGGCCTGCCCGTGATACGCACGAGTGTTGATCACGGCACCGCTTTTGATATCGCATGGCAAGGCAAAGCCAATCCCAATAGTCTGTTTGAAGCCGTTCGATTGGCTGCCCGTCTTTCAATCCGTTAGCCCGAGCATTCGTGTCTACCATGAAAAACCTTCTCGTCGTCGCCGGCGTGGCGCTCGTCATCAACTCGGGTGCTGCGGACACGTTCCCGACTCCGCACAACAGTGAATCGGACACGAATGCCCGTCCGATCAGTGCGCAGGAGGCTCTGAAGCAGATCCGGCTTCCGTCCGGATTCGCGGCTACCGTCTTTGCCGGCGAACCGGATGTTCAGAATCCCATTGCGATGGCTTGGGATCAACAAGGCCGGATGTGGGTCGCGGAAAACTTCACCTACGCCGAGCGCAGGGTTCGCTTCGACCAATCATTGCGGGATCGCATCATTCTCCTTCACGACACGGACGGTGACGGTCGTTCGGATCAACGCAAAGTCTTCACGGATCAGCTTCAGACACTTACCAGCGTCGAGGTTGGGCGCGGGGGAGTTTGGGCGATGTGTCCGCCGCATCTCTTGTTCATTCCCGATCGCGACGGTGACGCTGTTCCCGACGGTGATCCCATTGTCAAACTCGATGGATTTACCGTCGCGGACGCGAACTATCACAATTTCGCGAACGGTCTTCGGTGGGGGCCTGACGGTTGGCTTTACGGACGGTGCGGTCATTCTTGTCCGGGAAGGCTTGGCGTGCCGGGAACACCTGATGCTGAGCGCTACCCGATCGAGGGAGGTGTCTGGCGATATCATCCTGATCGGGAAGTTGTGGAGGTTCTGACGCACGGCACAACCAATCCGTGGGGCCACGACTGGACCAGGGAGGGGGAACTCTTCTTCATCAATACGGTCAACGGGCACCTGTGGCATGGCATTGCCGGGGCGCACTTCAAGGAGAGTTTTGGCGCGGATCCAAACTCCTTGATCTATGACCGGCTCGACATGCACGCCGACCACTGGCACTTCGACAAGTCGGGCAGCTGGTCGGCTTCCCGCGATGGAAAGGCGAATGAATACGGCGGCGGTCACGCCCACATAGGGATGATGATCTATCAGGGCGACCGATGGCCTGCGGAGTTCCGGGATCGCCTGCTCACGCTGAACATGCACGGCCGACGCGCGAATGTGGAGCGCCTCGAACGGCACGGCACGGGATATATCGGACGGCATCAGAACGACGTGTTTCTGATGGGGGACCCATGGTTTCGAGGCATCGATATTCGCCCCGGCCCGGAAGGTTCGGCTTATGTGCTGGACTGGAGTGATACCGGTGAATGCCATGATCACACGGGTGTTCATCGCACGAGCGGGCGAATCTATCGCCTCAGCTACGGCAAACCCCGCGAGTTTGCGTCGCTTCCCGTCGCACAGGCATTGAAAAACGCCGATGGTTGGCACGAACAAATCCTTCGCAGCCGGTCCGATCTGGATGTTTCAGAAACGGATCTCGATGGATCGAAGGAAACGCCATTGCGACTGCGGGTTCTTTGGGCACTGCACAGATCTGGACGGCTGTCGCGAGATTGTTTGGTAGGGCTTCTTGCGGACGAGGACGAACATCTTCGCGCTTGGGCCATTCGATTGCTGGTCGATGACCGTCCCATTGACACGATTTTCGGTCCTCGCGCGAACGCGATGCCGCGGCCTGTCGCTGCCAATGAAATCAAGCGCTTCCTCAAGATGGCGAAAGACGACAGCTCCGGTCTTGTCAGGCTGACGCTGGCTTCAACCCTGCAACGGCTGCCATTGAAACAACGTGTCGGACTGGGCGCATCACTCGTCGCCCGAGGTGAAGATGCGGATGATCACAACCAGCCCGCGATGGTTTGGTACGGCATCAGTCCGCTTGCCAAAACGGATCCCTTGTCGCTGGTATTGATCGCGAAGGCATGTCAATGGCCGTCCACTTTGAAATGGATCGCTCGCAGCCTCGCGACCCGGCCTGCCGCGCTTAACTTACTCCTAGCCGACATCGCGCGGTTCCGAACGCCGGCGCAACTGGCGATTCTTCAAGGTGTGACGGACGGCCTTCTGGGGATTCGCAAGGCACCCAAGCCGGACGCCTGGGATGGCATTGCCGCCAGGTTCGGAAGCAGCGATGACGCGAATATTGCCGGACTCGTCCGCGCGCTTGGCGTGCTCTTCGGCGACGGTCGTGCGCTGGATGAAATCAAGCAAGTGGCGTTGAGTCGCGAAGCCGATCTGTCAGCCCGTCAATCCGCGCTGCAAACCCTCATCGACAACAAGGCTCCGGATCTTCGAGACATCTGTGAATCCCTGCTGAATGAACGGGAGTTGAACGCGGTCGCCGTGAAGGGGCTTACTCTTTTTGATGACCCGTCGCTCGGTGACTCGCTGGCGAAAAGTTACCGTCGCTTCACTTCGGCGGAACGTCCGGCAGTGATCGAGGCTCTCGTTTCTCGATCAGCCTGGGCGCGGTCACTCTTGAAAGAAATTGCGGCGGGCCGAATCGAGAGAGGCGACCTGACGGCCTATCAGGCGCGACAGATCCGTTCCTTCCGCGATCCGAAGCTTGATGCGGAACTGGTTCGCGTATGGGGCGAAGTTCGCGAGTCGGACGCGGACAAGGGTAGACTCATCGCGGATCTGAAAACGAAGCTAACGCCGGCCGCCCTCGCCGGAGCGAATCTTCGGGAAGGCCGAAGTTTGTATCAGATGGTCTGCGCCGCCTGCCACACCCTGTACGGCGAAGGGGGGAAGATTGGCCCCGATCTCACTGGCTCCGGACGCTCGGATCTGGATTACCTGCTTGAAAACATCGGCGACCCCGCAGCGGTCGTGAGCGCCGGCTATCGCATGACCTCGCTAACTTTGAAGGACGGACGGACCTTGTCGGGAATCGTTGTCACGGAAACGCCGCAGATACTCACGCTCCAGCAGGCGACGGAGCAAATCGCCGTCGAACTTGAGGAAATCGTAAAACGTGAAGACTCCGCACTCTCGATGATGCCGGACGGCCTTTTTCAAGCACTTCAGCCAGACCAAATCCTGAACCTTGTCGCCTACCTCCAGCACCCGCGCCAGGTTCCGCTGCCCGAGTAGCCTGACATTTTCATTCGTCGTCATGAAGACCCTTGCAGGGTGAACGACGCTTCCGCACCATCCGCGGCCCAAAATGCTTACCGTCGCGGGAATAGAAAAAACGTTCGGTGGACGCACCCTTTTCAAGGACTCCACGCTGCAGATCAATCGTCGCGATCGTTTTGGCCTGGTGGGTCCGAACGGCGCGGGCAAGTCCACGTTCTTCAAGATTCTGTTGGGCGAGGAGGAACCGGACGATGGTGAGGTCACGTTTGAACGGGGCATCACGCGGGGATTTCTACCGCAGGAAAGCGCGCCGGTGGGTGACGAGACCGTTCTCGAACTGGCGACCGCGATCACGCCGGAATTTCTCGAACTCCGGCGGCGTCTGCTGGCCTGGGACACGACCCACCCGGATGACATCGATCCTCACGACGACGTTCACTCCCAGTACAACGAGTTGGGCGGATACCGGGTTGAGGCTGAGGCTAAAAAGATTCTCAACGGGCTTGCGTTCCGGCAGTCCGATTTCGAGCGACCGGCCCGCGAACTCAGCGGCGGCTGGGTCATGCGAGCGCATCTTGCGCGGCTGTTGGTGATGCAGCCCGATCTGCTTCTGCTCGACGAGCCCACGAATCACCTCGATCTCGAATCGCTTCTTTGGTTGCAGGAGTACCTGAAGGGATATCCCGGGGCGATCCTCATGATTTCCCATGACCGGGCTTTCCTGAACGAATTGGTGGGCAACATTGTTGAGATCCGATTTTCAAAACTGGTCAAGTATCGTGGCAACTACGACGCCTACCTTGTGCAGCGCGAACAGGCTGACATTCAGCATCAGGCCGCGTACGAGAATCAACAGCGAGAGATCGGGCGGATGATGGATTTCGTCGACCGCTTCCGGGCCAAGGCGACAAAGGCCTCACAGGCCCAAAGCAAGCTGAAGGCGATCGAGAAAATGGAGCGAATCGAGGCGCCGGTTTCGGACACGGGTTCGATCGGTTTTCGTTTTCCCCAACCGGAACGCAGCGGATTGAAGGTTGTCGAGCTGACGGATATTCATCAGGCCTATGGTGCCAACGTCGTTTATTCCGGGATTGATTTCAGCGCCGAACGAGGGCAGCGGATCGTCCTGGTAGGACCGAACGGCGCGGGCAAATCGACGCTGTTGAAACTGCTCGCCGGCGTCGTTCAACCCCAGTCGGGGGAGCTCAAGTTGGGGCACAACGTCAAGCACGGCTACTTTTCCCAATATCGGGGCGACGTGTTGAACATGGATCGCACCATTCTGGAGGAGGCTCTCGACACGCCGCAACGGGTGACGGAGCAGTTCGTTCGGTCCGTGTTGGGCTGTTTTCTTTTTCGCGACGACGATGTCTTCAAGAAAATCTCGGTTCTGAGCGGTGGCGAAAAGAGCCGGGTCGCCCTGGTGAAGATTCTCCTGAATCCGCCCAACCTGCTGCTCATGGACGAACCGACCACCCACCTGGACATGGCCAGCATCGATGCGCTGGTGCAGGCTTTGCGTCAGTTCGAAGGCACGATCATTTTCATCAGCCACGACGTTTATTTCATTCGCGAGCTCGCCAATCACGTTGTTCGCGTCGAGAACGGAGAGCTGCGTCACTATCCGGGACCCTACCAGTATTACGTCGATAAAACCGGAGCGACTCCGAACTCGCCGGCCACACCGTCGTCCGGGTCCTCGAACTCCACCGGCAAGGGGGAAGCCAAGGCTGTTCCCGCGGTCAATCGCAAGGAACAGAAGCGCTTGGAAGCGCAGGCTCGGCAGGCGAAATCCAAGGAACGCCAAGTCCTTCGTGAGAAGGTTGCGGAAATGGAGGCCCGTATCGCGAAACTGGAAGCGCGCCACGTCGAGTTGCTGGGCTTGCTGGAAGATCCGGCCGCGTATGAAAAGGACGGAAAGGCCCTCGCCTACAATCGGGAGATTTCCACCATCACTCCTCAGGTCCAATCCTTGACGGCAGCTTGGGAGGCCGAATCCGAGAAGCTGGCGGCCTTGGGTGGTTGATGATTTAGTTTCGGCGCTAACAAGCGTGATGTTTTTTCGTTAACGAAGGCACTTATTTTTCGCTTTCAAGCGGTTAACGATAACGGTATCTCTCAGCTTGCCTGCGATATTCGACGCCAACCGGATATTCAAAACAGAGTTCCAGATCACGGCATCGGACGGTTTCCCAACAGCCTTCCCTGCCATCGGGCTCGCCTCAGCATCCCGACATGATTCGTCTCAAAGATATTGCGGAAAAAGCCGGTGTCTCGGTGATGACCGTCTCCAAGGCCTTGCGTGACGCCAAGGACATCTCGGTCAAAACGAAGGCACGGATTCGCCAGTTGGCTTTGGAAATGGGCTACGTGCCCGACGCCATGGCGCAGAGCCTGCGCACCCGCAGCACGCGCCTGCTGGGCGTTCTGATCGCGTCCTCAACCAACCCAATTTTTTCCCGAACCCTCATGGCACTTGAGGAGTGGGGTTTTCAACTTGGATACGAAATATTGGTTTCGCATTCGCTGAATCAGCCGGACCGGGAGGAAACCTGCATCCGACGGATGCTGGCGCGGCGGGTCGACGGACTCTTTGTCGCTCCGGTTTACCGATTCGAACAGACCGCGCCGATCTACGAGGAGCTGAAACGGCAGAAGACTCCTGTTGTCATTCTCGGTCGCCGAGCGCCCTTCTGCGGCAGTTTTCCATCCGTTGAAGTCGATGAAATCGCGGCGTCCAAGGGCCTGACCGATCACTTGATCGGGAATGGCCATCGTCGAATCGCCTTCTTTTCCGGCCCGCAGGTTTCGCCCTCGGCCCAAGATCGGCTGGAGGGATACAAGCGGGCTTTGCGGGACGCAGATATCGAGTTCGACGACCGCCTCGTCTATTCGGCCGGCTCCACGATTGATGAAGGTGCCAAGGCGGCCGCGCAATTCATCGACGAAGGATGCGGAGCCACGGCGGTCCAATGCGTGAACGATCTTGTCGCGGTTGGAGCCGGGAATGTTTTTCTGAATCAAGGTGTTCGAGTCCCCGACGACATCTCACTGACGGGATTCGGCAACATTCTCACAAGCGAACACTACCGCGTTCCCTTGACGACGGCGCGCCAACCGAAGTTTCGAATGGGGGCGCAGGCGATGGAGTTGATGCAAGCCATGATCCGGCATGAGCAGGTGAAGAACCGGCTGCTCTCTGCGGAACTTGCCCTGCGGCAGAGTTCGGGGCCCGCTCCAAAGAAAGCATGAAGACGAACCTGCACGGATGGTTCCGAGGCGGGGCGTGGATGCTGGTCGCTCTTGCGGTTTTGCCCGATCGTGTCTTCGCCGCTGATCAGCCTGTCGATCCGTCGAATCGGACGAACCTATATTTCATCATGAAGGAATTCAAAGCGCGTCAGCAGCAGGCCGCTTCGCGCTACGAAACGGGTCGGCAGGGCCTCGTCCGCAGGCTCTCCACCGTCCGGCTGCCGGAGGTGCAGTTCGATGGAATGACGCTTGCCGAGGTGGTCGATTATCTTCAGGAGGAGCTTCGTAAACGGGACCCGCAAAAACGCGCTGTCAATTTCATGTTTGTCGGGCCTGCCGCCGCTCCGCGCGATTTGACGCGTCCGTTGACAACACCCGTTGCCGGCGCTCCGGGACAGCCGGTCGTTGTTGCCCCGGGACTTGAGGATGTTGTCATCAACCTTCGTCAGCCCTTGAGAAATCTGACGGCTTTGCAGGTGCTTGACGTTGTCACCAAGACCGCCGACCAGCCGATTCGTTTCTCGATCAACGACTATGGCGTTGTCGCGATGCCGGGCGTTCCCGGATCGGAAAACGTGTTCGGATCCACACTTCGGGCCAACCCGGACACGTTTCAGCAGGGGATGCAAAGCGTGACCCCTCGCACTGTTCCGGTGATCGGAGCCGGCGCGCCTTGATCTTGGCGGCAGGATTCGGGTGGGCATGTCTTCGGAGACACGCAAGCTGGACGCATGAACGCATACGACCGCATCGCGGGTGTCATTCGCGAACTTGACGCCCGCAGCGTCGAGCAGCCGGGTGTGTCCGAGCTGGCCGCTTTGATCGGGCTCAGCCCGTCCCGGTTTCACCGGCTTTTCCTGGATTGGGCCGGCGTCCCGCCCAAGGACTTTCTCCAATGTCTCACCCACGCCCACGCGAAGCGCTTGCTGCTAGGGGGCGAGGACGTGCTTTCGACCTCGCTGATCACGGGCCTGTCCGGTCCGGGCCGTCTCCATGACCTCTGCGTCGCGATCGAGGCCGCGTCTCCGGGCGAAATCAAATCCGGCGGGCGCGGTTTGAAGATTGTCCACGGTATTGCTGAAACGCCCTTTGGCCCCTGCTTTCTTGCGATTTCGCCTCGCGGGGTCTGTTGCCTTCGCTTTTTGGAAGCCGGCGAAATGGCGGCCGCAGTCGACGAGTTCACCGAGGCTTGGCCGGCCGCGGAACATCGGCGTGACGACCGGGAAATCATCCGCCTTGCGAACTCCATATTTCGTTCCGGTGACGGTCCGGGACCGAGGCTCAAGACCTACGTCCGAGGCTCCGCGTTTCAGCTTCGCGTGTGGCGCGCGCTGCTGGAGATCCCCACCGGCACGCTGACGACATACGGGCGCATTGCCGAGTTGATCAACGCGCCCGGATCGGCGCGAGCGGTCGGCACCGCGGTCGGGGCCAATCCGATTGCCTGTCTCATTCCCTGTCACCGCGTCATTCGTGAAACGGCTGTCGTTGGCAACTACCGTTGGGGGCACGAGCGCAAACGCGCGTTGATCGCCTGGGAGTCGTTGCCGGCATGATTCTTTCCGACCTCATTCGACTGATCGCGCTGTCCATGATCTGGGGCGGTTCGTTTCTTTTCATGCGCATTGCCGCGCCGGAGTTCGGGCCGTTCGCCTTGGTCATGCTTCGGACGGCCGGTGGGGCGCTCGTGCTCGCGCCCTTTCTTTTCGCTCGTCGCCATCGCGAAACGATCAAGCGGCACGCCTTTGATTTTCTCATTCTCGGTCTGACCGCTTCCGCGATTCCATGGTGTCTGCTCGCCTACGCGACCTTGAGTCTCGAGGCCGGCTTCACATCTTTGTTGAACGCGACCACGCCGATGTTTACCGCGATCATTGGAGCCGTCTGGTTTGCGTCGCGCATCCGGTCGTTGCAGGTCGTCGGGTTGATCATCGCCTTTGCCGGTGTCGGGTTGCTGTCACAGGATCGTCTTTCATTCAAGGAGGGAGGGGATGGCTGGGCGATTCTCGCCGGGTTGGCTGCGCCGATTCTGTACGGGGTTGCCTGCAATATAACCAGCAGTCGGCTGAAAGGCGTGCCGGCGCCGGTGGTGTCTGCGGGAAACACGCTGTGTGCCGCGATCGTCCTACTTCCGGTCGGACTCTGGCATTGGCCGGATAAGGCGCCTTCCTTTACAGCGTGGATGTGCGCTGCCGCGCTTGCCTTCCTCTGCACGGCGGTGGCCTTTCTGCTCTTCTTCAAGATCATCAAGAGCTGTAGTCCGATGGCGGCGTCCAGCGTGACCTTTTTGATCCCTGTCAGCGCGATCTTTTGGGGTTGGCTGGTGTTGGGTGAACCGGTGTCAGTTCATTTGCTGACCGGCATGATGGTGACCTTTGCCGGCACGGCGTTGGCGATTCAGTTGTTGCCGTTCAAACGATCAGAAAAACAGGAGGCGTCCTCCGGCGATGATTGAGAAGATGTAGAGGAAGATTTCGAAGATTCTTTGCGGAATCTTCGCGATCAGTTTTCGGCCGAGCAAGATGCCCGTGAAGACGCCGGGCAACAAGGCCAGGTCGATGGAGAGCGAGCGGGCGTTGATGATGTCGAGGTCCGTCATGAAGGGCACCTTCACCATGTTCACCAGCAGGAAGCAGCGTGCGCCGATCCCGAGGAAGTCTTCCTTCTTCATTTTGTGAACGAGCGCGTAGATCGAATAGGCTGGGCCGGCCGCGTTGGCCATCATTGTCGATACCCCGATCACCAAACCGCTGCCCCAGCAAAATGCCGGCGCATCCGGGAGGTGCTTTAGGAATTCCTGTCGGTAGACGCGCAGGAGCTGCAGGCCGGTCATCGCGAGAATAATCCCGCCGATTGCGGGGCGCGCCACGCGGTTGTCGATGCTGCCGAGGAGCAGGTAGCCGCCCACCAGGCCGACGGAGATTGGCATCAGCAGGGGGACGACCTGCTTCCATGTGGCAAACTTTCGAAACATCGGAAACACGGTGATGTCGGCGCAGATCAGCAGGGGCAGTATAATGCCGACCGATTCCTTTGCGCCGAACATCTCGGCCATGAGCATCACGTTGACCAGCGCGAGTCCGGGGAATCCCGTTTTGGAAAAGCCGAGGCAAAACGCGCCGCAAAGCGCCCCGCAGTAGACTTGCGTTGAAATTTCGGGCCAGAAGCTCAAGGCCGCGAAGTGTCCACGCAGCGATGCGTCCCGCAAGGCTGGAGGTGAGTACGGCGTTGCTTCGTCCCGAGGTTCGCCTAGCGTTCAGCGCATGTCGGACGCCCGTTCTCTGCCGCGATCTCCCAGTCTTGGTGAAGCCTTGCTGCCTGTCGCGGCGATGGTCGGGCTCCTGAGCCTGAACATCTTCGGCTTCAAGGGGGAATCTCAACACCTGCCGCTGATTATTGCGACGGCGGTCGCCGCGATCACGGGGCTCCGGCTTGGGCATTCGTGGCGCGATCTGGAGGAGGGGATGGCGCAGGGCATCGTTGTCGGGCTCCGCGCGATCCTGATTCTCATGGTGGTCGGGATTCTGATCGGAACGTGGATCGCCGGCGGCGTCGTGCCCTTGCTCATCTGCTACGGCATGGATTTGCTGAACCCGTCGTACTTTCTCGTCGCCGCATGCCTGATCTGCGCGTTGGTGTCGCTTGCGACGGGTAGTTCGTGGACCACCGCCGGGACGGTTGGCGTGGCGCTGATCGGCGTGGGCCAAGCCCTCGGTCTTCCGCCGGCCATGACCGCCGGAGCGATTGTTTCGGGCGCGTATTTCGGAGACAAGATGTCGCCGCTTTCCGATACCACCAATCTCGCGCCGGCTGTCGCGGGTGCGGAACTTTTCGAGCACATCCGACACATGGTGTGGACGACCATCCCGGCGCTTCTGATCGCGTTGGCATTTTACTGGTTTCTTGGCGGATCGGCTGCGGGGGAAGCCGGTGCGGCCTTGTCGGAAGCGCCGCCGATCCGGGCGGTCATTGCGAAGGCGTTCAATTTGAACCCGTTGCTTCTGCTGCCGCCGGTGGCCGTGGTTGTCATGGTTGCCCTGCGGGTGCCCGCGTTGCCTGCGTTGCTCGGGGGGGCGTGGCTCGGCGGACTGGCGGCGGTCGGACTTCAAGGGATGTCGGTCGCGAGGGTGCT
>JADHOF010000061.1 GCA_016779125.1 Verrucomicrobiia bacterium
AAGGCACGGGCCGGGTGCTGCACGAGCTGGCCTTCCTCAAGCGCGTCGCGTCCTCCGCCGACTGAGTTTCCGCCCGAGCTCGCCAGCCGTTTGAAATAGCGGCCGGCAAATGTTGAAAAAACCACATCTCGTCGCCGCGGGGGCCGTAGGCCTTCTGGTGGTGATTTTGCTCAGCCTTCCCTCGGCTTTCACCGAGCGCGTGAAGCTTACGCTGAGCGGCTTTTTCCTGCCCATCTTCGGCCTTGCCAATCTCGGCGAAAAGACGGTCCAAAAGGCCGGCGATCTGGTCGTCCCACGCTCGACAATCACCGCCGAAAACCGCCGCCTCAAAGCCGAGATCGAACAGCTCCGCTTCAAGCTGGAGCAAACGGAGCCCCTGAGACGCGAGGTGAAGGATCTCCGTATGCAGACCGGCGCCGCAGCCCCTCCGGAATGGCAGCTGAAGCCCGCCCGCATCATCGCCCGCGATCCCTCCCAATGGTGGCGGACGGCGGAGATCAACGTCGGCAAACGCGATGGCGTTTACGAAAATGCACCGGTCATCACGCGGGACGGATTGGCGGGGAAGGTCACGACCGTCCTCTCCACCCGCTCCAAGATCGTGCTCCTCGGCGATGCGACCTGCCAGGCGGCGGCCCTGGTCGCGGAGACAGCCGAGCACGGGGTCGTCAAAGCCTACCCTGCGGATCCGGCAATTGTGCTCCTCACCTACCTGTCGAAGAGTTCCGCCGTTCAACCGGGCCAGTCTGTCATCTCCAGCGCGCTTGATCTGCGTCCGGGACACAAGGTCACAACCAGCGGCCTGGGCGGGGTCTTTCCCGAAGGCCTTTCCATCGGCAAGGTCGTCGATGTCCGAAACGTCGGTCACGGTCTCTACCGGGAGGCCCGGGTGAGATTGGCCGTGGATTTCAGCAAACTGGACCGCGTGTTCGTCGTCGTGCCATGAAAAGGGATCAAATAATCGCCCTGTTCCTGGCTGTCTTCGTGGCCGTGTATTTCAGCGCTTCCTTTGATCTGCCAAGACGATGGACCGGCGTGTCTCTCCCCTTGCTACCGGCCCTGTTGGTCTACGCGGCCGTCCAGTTTTCCGTCTGGGGTATCACGATCGTCGCCGTTGCCGGGGGGCTTTGGCTCGACTCCTATTCGGCCGCGCCGCTCGGAGCGTCCACTGCGGCACTCTTCGCAACCGGCTATTTTTTGAATCGCAAGCGCGAATACGTGATGCACCAACTTCCCTTCGCCCGCGTCCTGCTCGGGCTTCTGGTCGGCGCGCTCGTCCCCACCCTGACCCTTGCCGTCACGCTTGTGAACCGCACGCCCGCGGCCAACCCGGGGACCGTCATCTTTCGCATTCTGATCTGCTCGCTGTTCACGGCCATCCTGACGCCGCTCGTGTTTCGACTCTTCGGGCGACTGCACCGCACCTTCACCTTTCGCACGGCCGCGGAGGCCCGTTTCACCACCAAGGCGCTTCGCCGCTGAACCCGATGTTCATTTTCGACCAGCTAAAACGGGATGACCGGGAACTTCGGTTCCTGGCGATCATCATGTTTGCGGGCTGCGCCGTGTTGATAACGGGCTTGTGGTACATCCAGATCGTCTCGTCCCGACACTTTGAGGCGGATCTTATCGGGCAAGCCACACGCACCGTGCGGGTACCCGCCGTGCGCGGGAAGATTCTGGATCGCAACGGAATCGCCCTCGCCGACAATCGCCCCGTTTTCAGTCTGGACCTGTATCTCGCCGAGCTCAGCGAACAGTTCCGGGCAAACTACCGAAAGCTGAAGGCCGAATACCGACCGACCCGGGATCAGATCGAGCACGTGCAACGTCTGGCTCGTTTCCAAGTCGTGTCAAACATCGCCCACCAGGTCGGTCAATGGCTCGAAGCTCCCGTGACGATCGACGAGCAGGAGTTTCACAACCATTTCATCAACCTCCGGGCCCTGCCCCTCTCCATCGTCGATCACCTCACACTCGATCAGGTCGCGCGGTTTTCCGAACAACCCCAGAGTCTGCCGGGCCTCGATCTGCGGGTCGCCCCGCGACGGGTCTATCCCTATGGCAGCACCGCCGCGCACCTCATCGGCATCATGAAACGCGACGACAGCTCGATGGAAAACGAGGACGCTTTTTTTCACTACCGCCTTCCGGACTGGCGCGGTTTGACTGGAATCGAGTCGCGATTCGATTCCGAAATGCGCGGCCTCGCGGGCACACGCAGCATCACCGTCAACTATCTGGGATACCAGACGACCAACAGCTTTCTACGCGAACCCGATCCCGGCGCGTCTGTCACACTCACCATCGACCTGAGGGTGCAGATGATCGCGGAGCGCGCCATGCGATCAACCGAGTTCGGCGACGCGGTGAGAGGATCCGTGCTCGTAATGGATCCGCGCAACGGCGACATCCTCGCAATGGTATCCGCGCCGACCTATGATCCTCACGTCTTCCTGGGCCGAATCAGCCAGGAGACGTTTCGGCTGCTGAACGATCCGATCGCCCGTCCGCAGGTCAACCGGGCCATCTACAACCACTACCACCCCGGCTCGATCTTCAAGATGATCACCGGCCTCGCAGCGCTTGAAGCGGGCCAGTTGAATCCGGCTGTGGAGGTGTACAATCCGGGCTACTGGCAATGGAAGGAAGGCACCCGTCCCATCAAAGACCTCGCCGCGCCCGGCATGTATGATCTACGTCGGGCGTTCGTCAAATCATCCAACAACTACTTCATTCGCCACGCCATGTTGCCGGGCGTTCTGGACAGGTTGATCACGCTGGGGGAACGCCTCCATTTTGGAAAGAAGAGCCACCTGATCCCCGGACAGGACGTGCCAGGCAACTATCCGACCAAGACGGACATCCGCGCCGGTTGGGGCCCGGGAGACACCGCCAACCTGAGCATCGGTCAGGGAGCCATCCACGTCACACCGTTGCAGGTCGCCACCATGACCTCCGCCATCGCCAATGGCGGCACGGTCTACTGGCCGCGCGTCGCGGCGAAGATCGAACCCAACGATCCGGAATCCCACATCCAACCACTTTATTATCGTCCGGCCCAGATACGGGACCACCTCGGCGCGTCGGCCTCCAACTTGGAGATCATCCGGCAGGCGATGCGGGCGGACGTGCACGATTCGGACGGCACGGGCAAGGCCGCCCTGACGCCGGGGCTGACGGTCGGCGGAAAGACCGGCACAGCCGAGGTCGAAAAGGCGGGCAAGATCGTCGACAAGATCACGTGGTTCACCTCGTTCGCCCCGGTCGAAGCGCCGCGCTACGTGGTGGTGGTGATGGTCGAGAGCGGCGAATTCGGCGGAAGCACCTGCGCCCCGGTCGCGGGAATCATCTATCGCGAGCTGATCAAGCTGGAGCAAAGCACGGGACTGTCGCTCTCCCAACTGAACTGATGGAAAACCCGCGCGCCAACAACCGGACAGCACCCACGATCGACTGGTCGATCATGGCGGCCGTGCTCTGTCTCATGGTGTTCGGAGCCATGTTCATCTACAGCGCCCGCTTCGCCACGGAAGGCCCTGACATGGCCTTCTACCAAAGGCAGCACTTCAAGCAGATCATCTACTACGCCCTCGGGTTGGGATGCCTTGGGGCACTTTGCATCACGGACTACCGGATCATGTCGCGCTACTCCTACGTGGCCTACTGGCTGGCGATCCTGTCCCTGATCATCGTACTGATCCCGATTATCGGCGCTGTCCGGGGCGGTGCCCGTCGCTGGATCGATCTGGGATTTTTCAGCCTGCAACCTTCCGAGTTCGCGAAACTGGCCCTGATCCTCGCTCTCGCCAACTTTCTCAGCCGACCAACGGACGAACTCCGTCTTCCCGGCAATTTTGGCAAGGCGCTTGGGATGGTGGCGCTGCCTTTCTTCCTGATTTTGATGGAACCCGATCTGGGTTCCGCACTGGTCCTGATCCCCGTCAGCCTGGCGATGATGTACGCCGGCAACATTCCCACGAAATACCTGCGCCGCCTCGTCGGCGGCGCCTCGATCGTGGTGACGTTGCTGGTGGTCGACATCCTCGTGGCACCCGCAGATTGGCGTGTGCCCATCGAGGACTATCAACGCCGCCGGCTGCTGGTGTATTTCGACAGGCCTTACCAAGATTTCGCTCCGCCGAACGCCACGCCGGCAGAGCTGAAACGCGCGCGCGAAAAGCAGATCAACGACTCTTACAACGTCAAGCAGGCCCTGATCTCCGTCGGTTCCGGCGGGTTGACGGGCAATGGCTGGCGCCAGGGCAAGCAGAACGCCCTTGGCTACCTGCCGCGCGCGGTATCCCACAATGACTTCATCTTCTCCGTCCTGGCGGAGGAGATCGGATTCATCGGCAGCGTGGTTGTCATCGGATTGTATGCCGTGATCTTTTTCATCGGCATACGCGTCGCCGCCCAAGCCCGGGATCGCTTGGGCCGGCTCGTGGCGGTGGGGGTTGTCACCCTGCTTTTCAGCCACGTATTCATCAACATCGGAATGAACATCCGGCTCATGCCCGTCACCGGCGTGCCCCTGCCCCTGCTCAGCTCAGGCGGCTCGTTCACGCTCGTCAGCCTTTTGGCGATCGGCCTGCTCCAAAATGTTCATCGACACAGAAGATCATACTAACCATGAGTGAACGTAAATTCAGCAGCCGCAGACGCGGCCAGCGATTCAAACCCGCATCAGCCGCCCCCGGCTCCACATCCAATCCTCAAGCATCACGTCGCGCCCAAACCGCCCGCGCGATCGCGAAAGGAGAAAAGGTTCCCGAGGAGCGGGTCTTTGCCAACAACAGGGAATCGGAAATCAATCGATCCGAAAACGTCGCCGCCGGCCTCCCTCCGGAAGGAACGCCGCCCAAGCCCGTTGAACCGGCCGCCCCAACCGAAACTCCGGTCGAGGCCACCGAAAAATTCGAACCCGTCGAACTGAAGGAAAAGTCGAAGGGGTTCGTGGACTCGATCAAGAAGACGGCCAACAAGGTCATCAAGAAGGTCAAAAAGATGATCAAGGACACTCCGAAGATTCACAAGGAGGTCATCATCAACTACGAGTCCCTCGAGACCCGTGTCGCCGTCCTCGAAAACGGACGCCTTGAGGAGTTCAACATCGAACGATCCAACCAGGAACGCATGGCCGGCAGCATCTACAAGGGCCGGATCAAGAATCTGGAAGACGGTCTCAAAGCCGCCTTCGTGGACATCGGCCACGAGAAGAACGCGTTCCTCCACTACTGGGATATCGTCCCGTCCAATCTGGACAGCAGTGTCGAGCTCATCGAGCGCGACGGTGCCCAGAAAAAGCGCCGCGGCAAGGAACGCCCCAAGGTCACGCAAAAAGACATCCCGAAACTCTACCCCAAAGGGACGGAGATCATCATCCAGGTTTCCAAGGGACCGATCGGAACAAAGGGACCGCGGGTTACGACACACCTCGCCCTGCCCGGCCGTTACCTCGTCCTTCTGCCAAACTCCGACCAGTGCGGCGTTTCGCGCAAGATCGACAATCAGGAAGAACGTCAACGCCTCAAGACCATCGTCCGCGAACTCGACCTCCCCGAAGGCATGGGCGTCATCATCCGCACCGTCGGCGAAGGTCAGCAGAAGCGGTATTTCGTCCGCGACCTCGCCCTGCTGCTGACGCAATGGAACGTCATCCAAAAGCGGATCGACACCCTGCCTCCCGCCTCCTGTGTCTTCCAGGAACCGGAACTCGTCGAACGCACCGTCCGCGACTTTCTCACGGAGGACGTCGAACGCATCGTCATTGACGACCACCCGAAGTACGAGGAGGTGCAGCAGATGATCGGTGCCATCTCGAAACGATCCATCGACAAGGTGAAGTTCTATCAGGACTCCCAGCCGATCTTCGATCGCTTCGGCATTCAGCGCCAACTGCACAACGCCTTCTCACGCAAGGTGAACCTCAAGAGCGGCGGCTACCTCGTCATCGACGAGACCGAGGCGCTCGTCGCCATCGACATCAACACCGGCAGCCACAAGGGCAAGGACAACGAGAAGGACAAGACCATCTTCCGGGTCAACGAGGAAGCCGCCGACGAGATCTGCCGCCTGTTGCGACTCCGCAACCTGGGCGGCCTCATCATCATCGACTTCATCGACATGCGGCAACAGCGCGACCAACGCGCCATCTTCAACCGCATGCGCGACAACCTGAAGCGCGATCGGGCCAAGACCCACGTCCTTCCGATCTCCCAGCTGGGACTGATGGAGATGACGCGCCAGCGCCACACCGAAAGCGTGCAGACCAGCGTCTACGACGACTGCAGCTACTGCAACGGCCGCGGCCTCGTCAAAAACGCCATGACCATGAGCGTCGAGCTGTTGCGCCGCCTCACCACCATCCTGAAGAAGCGCCAACGCGATGAAAACGACTTCCAGCTCCGCATCGTCGTTCACCCCGTCGTCATGGAACGCCTCCGCAAGGAGGACGAGCAGATCCTGATCGACATGGAGAAGAAATACTTCGGCAAACTGACCTTCCGGTCCGACCCGACCTTTCACGCCGAACAATTCAAGATCATCAACGCCATCACCGAGGCGGAGATGGCCTCCGAAGGTTTTTAATCCCCCTTCAACACCTCTCAAAAGGCGGCCCTCGGGCCGCCTTTTTTGTCACGATTGACCATTGGAAAGTGACCGATCAAGCGCTACCAATCGCGCGTGCCCAATTCCATTCCCCTACCCGAGTTGCGAGCCGGTGTCATCGGTACCGGTTTCATCGGCCCCGTGCATATCGAGGCGTTGAAGCGTGTCGGCGTACAGGTCACCGCCATCTGCGGCTCCACAAAAAGCGCGACCGCCACCGCTGCGAGGTGGGGCATTCCCGAGGTGTACGGCGACTACGATTACGAGGCGATGTGCCGCTCGCCCAACATCGATGTCGTTCACATCACGTCACCCAACAAGGTTCACGTGGAGCAGTCCCTGGCGGCACTGAAGGCAGGCAAGCACGTGGTCTGCGAAAAGCCGCTCGGGATGAACACGAAGGAGACCGCGCGCCTGGTCAAGGCGGCAGCCAAGTCGGATCGTGTGTTCGCCGTGAACTACATGTGCCGCTTCTTCCCCGGCGTCCTGCAGATGCGTCAACTTGTTCAGTCCGGAAAACTCGGGCGCATCATCCACGTTCAAGGACACTTCTTTCAGGACTGGCTGCTGCAGGAGACCGATTTCAACTGGCGCCTTCTGGCAAGCGAGGGAGGCAGCCTCCGCGCGGTGGGCGACATCGGCACCCACTGGATCGACGCCGTCTCATTCATTCTGGGAGCCAGGGCGGACTCATTGCTTGCCACCTTGGAGACCTTCCACAAGACCCGACTTCGCCCCCGGGGCCCCGTGCAGACCTTTGCCAAAGTCGATCCGAAAACCATGAAACGATACTCCGTCGACACGGAAGACTTCGCCAGCATCCTGCTCAAATTCGGCAAGGCGAAACACAAGTATGTCGATGGCGTGCATGCCAACGCGTCGGTCTCGCAGGTCGCCGCCGGCTGGAAATGCAGCCTCTATATCGGAATATACGGCACCGAGGGCAGCGTGCGGTGGGATCTCCAGCAACCGAACGAAATCATCGTCGGCCGGCGCGACGAACCGAATCAGATCCTGCAACGCGGCACCGCCGGCTTTTCAGACGACATCGCGGGATTCACGGACTACCCGGGCGGCCACCCGGAAGGCTTTCCCGACAGCCACAAAATGCACTGCCGCGCCGTCTATGAGCACATCGCCTCCGGGAAAAAGACTCCCGTGCTCTTCGCCACCGCCGAGGACGGTCACCACGAAGTCCGGCTCTGCGAAGCCGTCCTAAAGAGCGGCAATTCAAACCGATGGGTGAAGCTTTGAACGGCTCCTTGAACGTGGACGATGACCTGCTGGAGCGCGTCATGAAAGCGAACAAGATTCGGAACAAGACCAAGGCGATCGGCCCCACTCGAACGGCACGTTCCTTCAATGCGAATCCTGATCGTTCATAACGCCCTGATGGACTCGAAGTCCGTGTCCGGCGTCGTCAAGCTGCTCGCTCAGTTCGCCGAGGTGTGGATCGATGCGGGTCACAGTGTCGATTTCCTCGTAGCGCGTGCGGGCTTTCCGCGACTCCGGGAGCTGTGCCCGAGGGCGGGCTTGGTTTCCAGCGATTCGCTTTTCGACGCCACCCACTATCTGGATCGCACGTGGGCGTATTTCCCCGCCTACGCATGGCGCTGCCTCACAGCCTATTGGACGCGCCTGCCGAATGCCCCCGACCTCGTCTACGCCTCCGGACAATTCATCGTCGAGATCCACTGTTCCCGCGTGATGACCCGCCGTTTCGGGGCTCCCTGGGTTGTGAAGGTGCACCACATGCTTTCCTCGCAGGAAAAACGAATCGGCCTGATCGACCACCTCTTCCTCGCGGCGGAAAAGCTCAGCACGCGACTGATCAACCGCGATGCCCAGCGCGTCCTCTGCGTGAGCCCACCCGTGGCGGAGGACTACCAATCGGAGGAAGCATTGCTCCACCTCGCCCCTTCGATTGTCAAGGTGACTCCAAACGGATTGGATCTTGCGCCCCTCCTCGCAACCCCGCCCGCAACCCGGCAACACGACTGCGTGATGCTTTGCCGAATGCACGAGCAAAAGGGGATTTTCGACCTGCCCAGGTTTTGGAGCCGCGTCCGGGAACGTCATCCAGCCGCCCGCCTGCTGGTGATCGGGGAAGGCCCCCACCGGGCCGCCTGCGAGGAAGCCATGCGCGCGGCCGGCCACACGGATTCATCCCGCTTCACCGGAGCCGTGGACGAATCAACGAAGAACGAATTGCTCGCCGCCGCGCGCGTTGGCCTGAGTCTTTCCTACGAGGAAGGCTGGGGGCTTTCGGTGATGGAATACCTCGCCTTCGGCCTGCCCGTCGCGGCCTATCGGCTGCCTGTGTTTGAAGCCGTGTTTCCCGACCAGTTCCTGATGACCCCGTTGGGCGATGCGGAAACGCTCGCCGATGCGGTCGCGGACCTGTTGAGCGACCCCGGACGGATCGCCACGCAAGGAGCCCGCGGGAGGGAATTTGTGCGTCGCTACGACCACCGAAAGGTCGCGATGGACGAACTGCGTCTCTTGGAATCAGTCGTCAACAAGCGCAAGCGGACGGGCTAGAACGCGTTCCCCGGCCCCGCATCGGCGGGTGCCGTGAGATCCATGTCCCGGGTGAAGTAGAGTATGCGGGAACAGTGCGGACAGGCGGCCAGCTCCTTGTCGCCCTTGCAGGTGACCAGCACCTGTGCCGTCAGCTTCATGTGACACCCACCACAAGCGCTGTGGGAAACGCCCACCACCACGTTTTCGCCCCGAAGTTTTTGCACCCGTTCGTAGTTGGCGAGAATCCGCTCGTCCAGCTGGGCAGCCAGCCTATCCCGCTCGGCCTCGACTTCACCGATGCGCTTTTCCAGATTCTCCTTGCGCCCGTCGAGATCGGCCACCTGCGACTCCACCATCCGTTTCACCTCGTCCGCTTCCGCTTTCGCGCGTTTCACCGCCGCCGACGCGGCCTCGGCCTCATCCATCAGCATCAGCTGCTCGGTCTCCAGATCGCTGATCTTGGCCTTGCAGGTGTTGATTTCGTTCGTCAGGGCCTGATATTCCTCGTTCTTCTTGGTCTGCAGCTGCTGGGTCGAGTACTTGGCGATCTTCTCGTTGTAGGCCTGCACTTCCAGTTCCAGCTCCTTGCGCTTGACCTCCACATCCTTGGTTTTCGCCTCGGCATCCTTGAGAGCAGCCAACGTCGCGTTGCACTTCATCAGGGCCATTTCCTTCTCGGGACCGATGCTGTCCAACTCCGCGTCGCCGCGAAAGAGCTGTTTGTCCCGATCCTGCAGGACCAGCAGTTTCTCAATGATTTCAAGCATGTAAGTGCCGGGATGCTAGGCATCGGGAGTGGGCAAGTCAACCGGCCTGCGGCAGAGCCGCCAATACCCGTTTTGCACGTGCGCGACGCCCCCTTTCCGATACCCTTCAAGCAGGCAAGACCGGCCGGATATCAACAACACCGACATGGATGATCTCGTAGAAGACTTTCTCGTCTACCTCCGCCACGAGCGGGGTCAGGCCGAACAAACCGAGAAGACCTACGCGGCGCTCTTGCAACGCTTCGTCCGCTGGGCCGAATCTCAAAGCCTGTCGGACTGGAAGGCGGTGGAATTGCGGCACCTGACCGACTTTCTGCAACACGAGCGGATGCGAAAGCTCGAAACAGGGCCACCCGACTCACCCAAGAAGCTCAGCTCTGAAAGTGTGTATCTCCAGATCGCCGCTCTTCGGGCGTTCTATCGCTTCGCGGAACAGGAGAAATACATCGCCAAGAACATCGCCGAGAACCTCGCGCTGCCGAAACGGTGGAAACGCCTCCCCAAAGCCTTGACCGCCAAAGAGATCGATCAACTGCTTGTCCCGCCCTCAGAAGCCACTCCAAGCAGCCTTTGTGATCACGCGGTCCTGGAACTCGCCTACGCTTCAGGTCTGCGTCTATCGGAAATACGAACCCTTCGACTCGAACAGCTCCACCTGGAGGCCGGCTTCATCAACGTGGTTGGGAAAGGGGGCAAAGAGCGCGTCGTGCCCGTCGGCGGCAAGGCAAACGCCGCCATCAATCGTTTCCTCGCGGCCGGGCGACCGCAACTGGTGAAACCCAAGTCCCCGGCAGCGGTGTTCCTGACTCAACGGGGCACCCAGTTCTCCCGGATCACGATCTGGCTTCGCATCAAGAAACGCGTCCAGGCCTCCGGCATCGCGCGAAACATCACACCCCACATGCTTCGCCACAGCTTCGCGACGCACCTGCTGGAGCACGGAGCCGACCTCCGCGTCATCCAGGAACTGCTCGGGCATTCCAGCATCAGCACCACGGAGGTCTACACCCACGTTGCAGGCAGCCGATTGGCGGAGGTTCACAAGAAGTTTCACCCGCGCTCTTGATTCGACCCGGGCTGTTTCCCGATGCTTTCCGGACATGGAAGCCAAACACGGGACAACCGAGGCGCGAAACTGGGAAGGCTGCTATCAGGACGGCGACATCCAATGGGACAAGGGCGAAGCATCGCCCGGCCTGACCGATTGGCTGAACACCCACGCCGATCTGCCAAAAGGGACGGTTGCGGTGCCGGGATGCGGATTCGGCCACGATGCTCGCGCCTGGGCCCGCGCAGGATTCGCTGCGACAGGCTACGATATCGCGCCCAGCGCGGTCGCCGGATCCATCGAGCGATCCATGGGACTCGACACCCCGGTGAATTTCAAACTGGGAAACTTTCTGGAGGACAAACCATCGACCGCTTTCGACTGGGTCTTCGAGCACACGTTCTTTTGCGCCATCGACCCGTCCCGACGCGAAGACCATGTGGCCGCCGTGCTTCGCCACCTGAAGCCGGACGGGCAGTTCCTCGCGGTTCACTATTTCCTTCCGAAAGACGAGGAGGGCCCGCCATTCGGCACGGATCGCGAAGAGATCCTCGAACGATTCTCGCCGCACTTTGAACTGGTCGAGGATTGGGTTCCCCGCTCGTATCCAAACCGGACCGGACTGGAACGGATGTTTTGGTGGCGCCGAAAAGTCTAAGGCCCCTTCACGTCGATCCGCTCCACCTCGGCTCCGAGATTCCGCAGCTTTTCGTCGATGTTTTCGTAGCCTCGATCCAGATGGTAGATGCGGTTGATCTGCGTCTTTCCACTCGCGCACAAGCCCGCGATCACCAGCGCCGCGCTGGCGCGCAGGTCGCTCGCCATCACCGGCGCGCCGCTAAGCGGATGCCCGCCCTTGACGATGGCGCTCGGCCCCTCGATCGCAATATCCGCCCCAAGGCGCCCGAGCTCGGGAACATGCGCGAAGCGCGCCTCAAAGATACGCTCGGTGATGATGCTGATCCCCTGCGTTTGCACCATGAGCGCCATCATCTGCGCCTGCACATCGGTCGGAAATCCGCTGTACGGCTGCGTGGTGACGTCCACCGGTTTCAGTTTGCCGCCGCGCTTGACGGTCAGTCGATTACCACGTGATTCCACCTTCACACCCGCTTCCCGCATCTTGTCGATCACCGCCTGCAGGTGAGCGGGACGGCAATGGGTCAATGTCACCTCGCCGTTGGTCGCCGCCGCCGCGATCGCGTAAGTCGCGGCCTCAATCCGATCCGGAATCACGGTGTGTGTCGCGCCATGCAGCCGCTTCACGCCGGTGATCCGCAATGTCGGACTGCCCGCGCCTTCGATCTTCGCGCCCATCGCACTTAGGAAGGTGCAGACGTCGATCACCTCCGGTTCGCAGGCCGCACTGTCGATGACAGTGACGCCGTCCGCGAGGGCGGCCGCCATGACGATGTTGATCGTGCCGAGAACCGTCGGCCCCGAACGTCCTCCGAGAAACATCTCCGCCCCCCGCAATCGCGGGGCACTGACGTGAACATAGCCGCCCGAAGTGCGAATTCGCGCGCCGAGCGCCCGCATCCCCTTCAGGTGAAGATCTATCGGCCGCACGCCGATGACGCAGCCGCCGGGCAACGACACCTTCGCCTTGCCCAAACGCGCCAGCAAAGGCCCCAGAATGCAGATCGAGCCGCGCATCTGACGGATCAGATCGTAGTCGCCGACACCGGTCACCTTGTCCGCACGAATGGTCACCGTGTTGCCATCCCGCTCCACCTTGGCGCCGAGCGATTCCAAAATGCGGCACATGGTGCCGACATCGCGCAGCACCGGCACATTGTGGATGACGCACTTTTCGCGGGTCAACAGCGCCCCGGCCATGATGGGCAAAACCGCGTTCTTCGCTCCGCTGATCGGCACCTCGCCCTTGAGTCGCGTGCCGCCTTTGATGATCAAACTTTCCATGTGTGCAATGAATCGGAATCGGGTACGCGGGCAGTTTCGACGGTGAATCCCGGCCGGCAATGTTAAACTCTTCTCAGACTCTCGTGACCTTGAAAAACCGAGGCGTTTCGGAAAGATCCTTTTGAAATTTCAGCGCCTTCCACGGCCCGTCCACGAAGAGAGCGGGCAGAACTTGTTCCTGCCCGTCCCCGAATTCGCACATCAGGCAACCGCCCGGCCTCAGCCAATCCGGCGCCTCGGCAGCCAGCCGCCGATAAAAATCAAGTCCGTCCGCGCCGCCGTCCAACGCGAGCCGGGGATCATAATCGCGCACTTCGGGCATCAGCGTCCCGATCTCATCGGCCGCAATGTAGGGCGGATTGGACACGATCAGGTCAAACCGCGCCTCGCCGGACAAGGCACCGAAGCCGTCCCCCTCATAAAAAGCGACACGGTCGGCCAATTCCAGCTCGCGGGCGTTGCGGATCGCCAAAGCGAGAGCTTCAGCCGAACAATCGAGCGCATGCACCCGCGCCGCCGGACACTCCCGGGCGATCGCAAGGGCGATGCAGCCGGTACCGGTGCCGAAATCCAGCACATCCACCGCCCCGCCCCGGCCGTTCGCCCAGGTCCACGCCGCTTCCGCGAGCATCTCCGTTTCCGGGCGCGGCACCAACGCCGCCGGTCCGACGTCCACCTCAATCGAGCAGAACGGCACCGAGCCGAGAATATGCTGGAGCGGTTCGCGGCGCGCCCTACGGGCCACAAATCCAAACATCGCGTCCACCAACGGACGCTCCACCCCCTGGCCCGCCCGCACGATCAACATCGTTCTGGGCAGCGTCAGCACGTGGGCCGCAATCCACTCCGCCTCGGGACCGGGCTCGGGCACGCCGGCGGCGGCCAACCGGCGTTTCAATTCACGAACAACTTCACCAAGAGTCACGACCACAGCCTAGGTATTGCCCGCGTCCGCGCCAGATCGAACTTGCCATTTGCCCGCGTCGCCCGAATACCAGACGCCGTTTTCATGACGAATCTCAAATCCCTCATCGCCTGCGTTCTGCTCACCTCGGCATTCGGTCTTCGCGCCGACAAGCCGAACATCGTTTACATCCTGGCCGACGACCTCGGATATGGGGACGTCCGCGCCCTGAATCCCAAAGGCAAGATCAAGACCCCGCACCTCGACCGGCTGGCTTCCGAGGGCATGGTGTTCACGGACGCGCATTCCAGCTCGTCCGTCTGCACCCCAACCCGCTACGGAATCCTGACCGGCCGATACAACTGGCGATCACGCCTGGAGAGCAGCGTCTGCTGGGGCTTCTCACGCCGCCTGATCGAGCCCGGACGTGAAACGATCGCCTTGTTCCTTCGGCAAAATGGCTACAAGACCGCCGCCATCGGCAAGTGGCATCTCGGCATGAGCTGGCCTCTCAAGAACGGCGGCTTCGCAGACGACGGGGACACTTGGAGCAACGACTACCAAGAAGGCTGGCAGGTTGATTACTCAAAACCCGTCGAGCAGGGACCGATCACACTCGGGTTCGACGAATTCTACGGCATCAGCGCGTCCCTCGACATGCCGCCCTATGTCTACATCCGCAACACACAGCCTCAGGTCAAGAAACTCGTCACCAAAGCCTTCCACCGAAACGGCCCGGCGGACATCGATTTTGAAGCGGTCAACGTGCTGCCCGAGACAACCCGGGAAACCGTGAAATTCATCCGGCGCAATGCCACGGCCGCCAGGCAGGGAAAACCGTTCTTCATCTACTTCCCGCTGACAGCGCCACACACGCCGATCCTGCCCACCAAGGAATACCAGGATAAGAGCGGTCTGAACACATACGCGGATTTCGTGATGCAGGTGGATGCCACCGTCGGTCAGGTCATGGACGCCCTGGAAACAACGGGCATCTCGAAAAACACGCTCCTGATCTTCACCTCCGACAACGGATGCTCTCCGCAGGCGAAATTCCCGGAACTGGAAGCCAAGGGCCACAATCCGAGCCATGTGTTTCGTGGACACAAGGCGGACATCTACGAAGGCGGGCATCGAATTCCCTTCATCGTCCGCTGGCCCTCACGCGTAAAGGCCGGCTCGACCAGCGCCCAGACCATCTGCCTTACAGACCTGTTCGCAACCTCGGCGGACATCTTGAATCAATCCGTCCCCGCCGACGCCGCCGAGGACAGCGTCAGCATCCTGCCCGCCCTGTTGGACAAGGACGACAAAGCGCTCCGCGAGGCGACCGTCCATCACTCAATCAACGGAGCCTTTTCCATCCGTCAGGGCGACTGGAAGCTCGCGCTCTGCCCGGGCTCCGGCGGCTGGAGCAATCCGCGTCCCGGCAGGACCGACTTCAGCCAATCTCCGGCTGTTCAACTCTTCGACCTGTCCCGTGACATCGGTGAAACAAAGAACCTGGAAGCCGAACATCCCGAAGTCGTCAAACGCCTCACCACGCTGCTGGAGAGCTACGTCCAACGCGGCCGGTCCACACCCGGACCCACCCAAAGCAACAGCCGCGAGATCGACATCCGGAAGGCCGGAAAGGCCGCCCGCGCCGCGAAACCTCCCACCAAAAAGTCCCGCAAGTAATTCGCCCGCGAATGCAAACATCACCCGTCCGTGAAAAGCCTCGCCGCCTCTTTCAAGTGGCCGCGCTGCTCGTACCCTCGCTTTTCGGAGCGATCGCCATCGCGGCATTGATGATTCATCAGGAGCGGCTGGTCGTGAATTGGAAGACCTTCTCTTTCCAATTCCAAGAACCGCCCATCTACGTCGAGGAACCCACCCACGAGGTGACCGGATACCGCTATCTGTTCGACGAGGAACTCGGCTGGCGAAACATCCCAAACTGGACCGCATCAACCAGCGGACGCCGGCTGACAATCAACTCAAAAGGACTGCGCGACCACGAGTATCCCTATGAAAAACCACCCGGCAAAAAACGCGTCCTGGTGCTGGGCGACTCCTACACATGGGGATACGGCGTTGAGAACGACGCCATCTTCACCGAGGTCCTTGAGCGGCTGCTTGAAAAGGACGGCAAACCTTGGGAGGTGCTGAACAGCGGCGTGTCGGGATACGGCACCGATCAGGAATACCTCTGGTTCAAACGGGAGGGAGTCAAGTATCAGCCCGACCTTGTCGTGGTCGCCTTCTTTGTGCTCAACGATCCGAACAACAACATCGGCTCCATCCAGTACAGCCTCGGCAAACCGGTGTTTCTCGACACCAACCTCACCCGAATTCAGCCGCCCGTCCTGAACCCCGGAAAGATGCGCGAAGAGGTCCCCGGACTCAGTCCGCTCGACATGAGCGTTTCCCTACTCCACGCGATTCAACGGACCTGCGCCGAAATCGGCGCCCGCCTCCTCGTCATGAAGTTTGGCTTTCACGGCACTCCGCCCGACGCCGGCAACGCCGCTTTTGACAGCGCGTTCAAGGCCGGAGTGACAGCCATCTCTGACACACTCTATTTCGATTTGGACGCCGAATGCGAAAACCGAAACCTGTCCTTTTATAAAATGATCGAAGGTAATGACGACGGCCATTGGAATGCGTATGGGCACAAACTCGTCGGTGAAATGCTGCACGATTTTCTCGACAAAAACGCGGACCAACTGATGCCTCAGCAGCAGCTCAATTCCCCCTAAGGGAGATTCACCTACTCGGTTTTCCTAGGCTTTCAGGCCGAATTCCTCTGGCGAAGTTCAAGCGATCAGCGCATACGTATTCCGCCACGCAGGCACCACGCAAATGATCAACATCGAACTCGCCCTCAATCACGCGCAGCCGCTCAAGGCCTTTCACCGTTGGTTTCACGATTCGCCCCAGGCCTCGGACATCGGCCGCATGGCCTACTACTACCATTGCCGCAGCACCGAAGATTTTGTCGGTTTCACCCGTTCTCCGAAATTCACCAAGCTCATCGACCTCACGAACGGGGAGGAAGGCATCTCCGCCGGTTTCAACAAGAGTACGCGCTACGAGCTGCGACGCGCCGAGCGGGAAAACCTGGAGGTCTCCACGGTCACCAACCCGGAGACCTTCA
>JADHOF010000062.1 GCA_016779125.1 Verrucomicrobiia bacterium
TATGCGTCCGACAACGGCAGCTATCGAAAAGAACGAACAGGACACCTCCGGGGGACGAAGGGTATGAACTGGGATGGCGGCATTCGCGTCCCCGGCATCTTCCATTGGCCCGGCACGATCCGGGAGGGAACCGTTGCCACCCAGCCAGCCGGTCTTGTGGACGTGCTCCCGACGATCTGCGGCCTGCTCAATCTGGAAAAACCGAAGGGAGTCCACCTCGACGGGAGCGACCTTTCCCCGCTCCTGTCCGGCGATCCGAACGCTTTCGCCCGCCACCAAGCCCTTTTCTGGCACCTCCAAAAATCCCGCCCGATTGTCGCGATGCGCGATGGAGACTACTCCCTCGTCGCCGATCCGGACCACGAACTCTCGCGTGACAATATGTTTAAGGAGGAATGGATACCTCTCTTGAAACGCGGCGGATTCACGAACTTCCAGCTCTTCAATCTCAAGCTCGATCCGGGACAAACACGCGACCTCGCGGAATCGGAACCGAAAGTCCTTGAGCGAATGAAGGCCCAACTGTTGAAGATCAACGCGAGCATCATGAAGGACGGCACCGATTGGCACCTCCAATGACGCCGAAGTCCCGACGCCCGCAGCCTACTCCACCAAGCCAGCCATCCGATCGAGAACATCTTCGACCGAAATGGCACCCAATCCGATTCCGCCGCGGAGTATTTCGACGCGATCGCTCCGGGGTCGCCACACGTTCTCATTCGTCTCCCCCCAAAGGCAGAGCCCCGGCAATCCGACCGCCGCCGCCAGATGCGTGATGCCGGAATCGTGTCCGACAAAGGCCTTGCAACCCTGCAACCGACGGCCGACCTCATCCAAGGAGGCGTTCAGCAGGAACTCGAAACGATCCCCCGGCAACTCCTCCCGCAGGCGATCGATGCGCCCCCGATCCGCCTCGCCTCCCACCACCAGAATCCGATGATCGTTCGACAAGCGATCCAAAAGCTCGTTCCACTTGCCAATCGGCCAGTTCTTTTTCTCGCTGCCGCTTCCGGGATGAACGGCGATCACATCCGCCTTCTCAGGATTCGAAAAAGAAAGGCGGGGTGTCGGATCGGCTCCAAAGATCGCCAGTCTTTCCAACGCCTGCAGCAGCGCTTCCGTGGCGTGAATTGAATCCCCCTCGTCAGGCCGATGAATGCCTTGAACAAACTGCAGCTCGCCGCATTTGCTCACGTTCAGTTGAAAAAATCCGTCGGGATCGTAAAGATAGGAAATGACCACATGAAAGCTGCCGAAGTAATCCCTCAGCCCCGGGTCTGACTCACCGCGCCGGATGAAGTAACTGGCCATCGGGCGGGCGTCGATGGATCGGGCCGCGTCCACCGCCCCGCCTTCCAGGGCCAGCCGCGCGACGTTCGGATACCCCAACAGCTCGATGTGGGCCTTCGGAAACATCTCCCGCAGCGCGCCAAACACCGGCAGGGTCAGGATGAAATCGCCGATCGCGCCACCGCGCACCACCAGGAATCTGCCTTGCGCCTCGCTCACGGGCCGTCCTTATCCTCGAAACACCGTTGCTCCGAGCCCCACGAGGATGAACCCGAACAAGGCCCTGATGCCGCTCAACAAACGCAGACGCCCGGAATCACCGACGTTCCATTCGATCCAATCCCGCATCCGGTAAGGCGAAACGGTCCACCACATTCCGACGAACACCCAGACGTACGCCCACGTGATCATGATCAAGCGCAGGGGGGATTCCACCCAGCGCCCGGTGTCGCACACCAGTTTGGCAAGCAGGAGTAGGAAAATCGCGAGGCCCCGGGCTCCAATGTGATCCTTGAGATAAAAACAGGACCCCACCCCGAGAATCCCGAAGCCTCCCAACATCAGCTTCTTGTAGCTGGCGAAGTCCGCGATCTTCTCGGCGTTGACATTATAGAGAAACCACGCGGTCGAGATCAGGATGAGCGTGCAACCCAAAGTCATCGAGCGCGGCGCTTTGAGGGCGAATTGCCTGTATTGCTCCGGGTTCGCCGCCGCATAGACGTTGATCAGGCCATAGACCAGGCCGATCACGATGGTCACTGTCGAGAATGTGATCATGTTCAAAGATTCAAAATTGCGGGATCGCCATAGAGCGTCGTGCCGGTTGCGCCCGTGATATTGACGTCCAACAACTGGCCGGTATGCCGCGAACTTCCGTCGAACACCACGATCTTGTTGCAGCGGGTTCGTCCTTCCATTTTGGCGGCATTTTTCCGACTCGGTCCTTCGACAAGAATTTCGCGCCGGCGTCCGATTTCATTTTGATAAATTTCAATTCTCGCCTCGTCCGCCGCCGCCAACAATCTCGCGTGACGCTCTTCGATCACTTCCTGTGGCAATTGATCTGGCATGTCGGCCGCGGGCGTGTCCTTGCGTTGCGAGTATTTGAAGATGAACGCGTTCTGGAATCGGATCTCGCGGCAGAGGGAGACTGTTTCCTCGAAATCTGCCTCCGTCTCTCCGGGAAATCCGACGATAATATCCGTTCCCACCCCGATATCGGGTTTCACCGCCCGGAGTTTGGCGATGATCTCGGTAAATCGCGCGCGGGTGTATCCCCGGTGCATCAGCTTCAGCATCCGATCGCTCCCGCTCTGCACCGGCAGATGCGCGCTTTCAACCAGCTTGGGCAGTTCCGCGAAGGCCTTGATGAGATCGTCGCCGTATCCCTTCGGATGGGGCGAGGTGAAGCGAATCCGATCCAGCCCGTCAATTTCGTGAACCGCCTCAATCAACTGGACGAAGGCAGATTTTCCATCCCTGGACCCGATTTCGCGCTTTCCGTAGCTGGTCACGATCTGGCCGAGCAGTGTGATCTCCTTCACCCCCCGATCCACGAGTGATCGGCATTCCACGACAATGTCCTCAATGCTCCGGCTACGTTCCCGTCCCCGCGTGTAGGGAACGATACAGAAGGTGCAGTACTGGTTGCATCCCTGCATGATGCTGACGAAGCAGGTCACGGCATGCCGGTCCGCTGTTCCGTCGAAGAGGTGTTCTTTGATCGTCGCCTCGCTCCCCGCCTCCTCGGCTGTGTCAACCACCTTCGACGACGTGCCCGCAAGCAGGGCTTCGACATGCTCGGCCGCACGGTGAAATTTCTGGGTCCCCAACACCAGATCGACATCCGGCAGCCGCTCGATCAGTTCCTGCCCCCGGCTCTGGGCCATGCACCCCATGAAACCGAACTTTTGCCCGGTCTTGCGTTTCCGGGCATTGCCGATCAGATCGCCCATCTTGTTGATGGCCTTCTGCTCCGCCATATCCCTCACGCTGCACGTGTTCAGCAACACGACGTCCGCAACCTTCTCGTCGTCGGCGATGGCGTATCCTTTTGCCATGAGTTGGGCCGCGACCGCCTCGCTGTCGCGCTCGTTCATTTGGCAGCCGTAAGTTTTGATGTAGACGCTGGGCATCGAATGCCCTCTCGCTCGGCGCGGAGGGGCGGGGAAACTAATGAATCACCGCCGCTTGTCCAACCCACAAATCCGCGCACGAATTGGTGTTTGCGTCCCCGAAACCAGCCCTGTTTAATCTGCGGCTCTCCCCGCTTATGGCTGAAGAAAAAATACCCGCAACCGTTGAATCCGATTCGGATTTGTCGGCTTTGGTGCAGGAAAATCACCGGGCCTACTGGAAGGCGAACATTCGACTTGTCCTCATCCTCCTTGCGATCTGGTTCGTCGTGGGCTGTGTGCTGAGCATCCTCCTCGTCGATCAGCTGAACAAATTCACCGTGGCGGGTTTCCCCGTGGGCTTCTGGTTTTCCCAGCAGGGAAGCATCCTGATCTTCATCGTGCTCGTCTACATCTACGCCTCAAGGCTCCAGAAGCTCGATCGCGAATTCGGCGTCGAGGACGACGGCGCGGGCGCACCTCCAATCGAACACTGATCATGACCGACCAAACCGTTTGGAATCTGGCCTTTGTCGCCGTCAGCTTCAGCCTCTACATCGGCATCGCCATCTGGAGCCGGGTCCGAAGCACCGAGGGCTTCTACGTCGCCGGGCACGGCGTCCCCACCATCCTGAACGGCATGGCCACGGGGGCGGACTGGATGAGCGCCGCCTCGTTTATGGGCATGGCCGGCCTGATCTCGGTCATGGGCTACACAGGCTCCATGTATCTGATCGGGTGGACCGGCGGCTACGTGTTGCTGGCGATGTTGCTCGCCCCCTACCTGCGCAAATTCGGCAAATTCACCGTGCCGGATTTTGTCGGCGACCGTTACTACTCGAACGCGGCTCGGGCCGTGGCCATTTTCTGCGCGATCTTCGTATCCTTCACCTACGTTTGCGGCCAGATGCGCGGGGTTGGGATCGTGTTCGCGAATCTGCTGGGATGGAACATCACGGCCGGGGTCATGGTCGGCATTGGCATGGTGTTCTTTTACGCCACGCTCGGCGGCATGAAGGGGATCACCTACACGCAGGTGGCCCAGTATTGCGTCCTCATCTGCGCCTTCGTCATTCCGGCGGTCGCCATTTCCTATCAAATGACAGGCAACCCGGTCCCCCAATTGGGCTTCGGATCAAAGATCACGGTCGGAGACAACGCGGGACTATTCCTCCTGGAAGCCTTGGACAAGATCCACAGCGACCTCGGACTCCCC
This sequence comes from Verrucomicrobiia bacterium, assembly GCA_016779125.1. Classification (GTDB taxonomy): domain Bacteria; phylum Verrucomicrobiota; class Verrucomicrobiia; order Limisphaerales; family JAYPXF01. Next base: position 4,621 of record JADHOF010000062.1, read on the forward strand.
GAATACACCGCCACCTTCGTCGCCGGCAAAAAAAGCATGATCGATGTCCTGGCGGTCACCGTCGCCCTGATGGTCGGCACGGCCGGATTGCCCCACGTGATCATACGGTTCTACACGGTCAAGACCGTCGGAGCCGCCCGATGGAGTGCCTTCTGGGCCTTGATCTTCATCGGAATCCTCTACACCACCGCGCCAGCCGTCGGCGCCTTCGCCCGCGTCAACCTGCTTCAAACCACCCACAACAAGGCCTACACCGCAGCTCCCGACTGGTTCAAGAAATGGGAAACCTCCGGCCTGATCGCATGGGTGGACAAAAACAACGACGGCAAGATCCAGTTTGGCCAGGGGGGTGCCTTCGAAGGCAAGAAACCCGCCTTCGCAACCGAGCGAGGCACGCACGGCCAACGGATGGTCACCAACAAACCAAACGACACTCCCAACGAGATCTATGTCGATCTGGACATCATGGTGCTGGCCAACCCGGAGATAGCCAAGCTCCCCGCCTGGGTCGTGGCTCTCGTCGCAGCGGGCGGCTTGGCCGCCGCTCTTTCCACCGCAGCCGGACTGCTTCTCGTCATCTCCTCGTCCGTCTCGCATGACCTGTTGAAACGAATGTTGAAACCGGACATGTCCGAGAAGCAGGAACTGTTCGCGGCCCGCGTCGCGGCGGGTGTCGCCGTGGTGATCGCCGGTTATTTCGGAGTGTACCCGCCGGCCTACGTCGCCGCGCTGGTCGCCTTCGCCTTCGGCCTCGCCGCCAGCAGTTTTTTCCCAATCATCATTTTGGGAATCTTCAGCAAGCGAACGAACAAGGAAGGTGCCATCTCCGGAATGGTGTGCGGCATCGGGTTCACCGCAGCCTACATCATCTACTTCAAGTTCATGAACAAGTCCGCCGGCCCGGACGAATGGCTTTTCGGCATCAGTCCGGAGGGAATCGGCACGGTCGGAATGTTGATCAACTTCGCCGTGACGCTTGTGGTCAGCAAATTCACCCCGGAACCACCGGCCGAGGTCAAACTGCAGGTGGAGATGATTCGATACCCGAATTATCATCCCTCAATGCTCAAAAAAGTGGCGAAATAGCCGCGCTCAACAAACGCTTGCACGTCCGAAAAGCCCCGCTAAGCTCCCGGCCCATGGCATTTTATAAAGGTCTTTTTGCTTGGTTGATCATCTCCGTCGCGATCGGTTGGGGTTGCTGGCGCACCATCGCCCCCGAGGGCAAGGGGAGCTTCATTCCGATCCTCGTCGTGACGGTCGTGTTCATCGTCCTCGTGGCCGTCACGGGTTGCAAAGTGGACGAGGAAGAACACGGCGAGCATGATCACAGCGCCCATTGATCCCCGATCAAATATTCCGGCTTCCAAAAGCGCCCCCGAAACGGGGCGCTTTTTTTGGTGATCAAAGGATGCCGAATTTGGTCAGTATCTGATAACCGCCCGCCACCATCATGGCGATCGCGGCGAACCAGAGACAGAAGGTCCAGGCAGTCCCAGGTCGTAGTGCCGCATCCGTCCTTACATGACGAAAATAAAGTGCCGCGATGGCGAGAAACGGAAGCATCAAGCCCTGCGCGATCGCGCCGATAAAGACCAGTTTCACCGGTTCTCCCATTGTGATGAACGCGACTACCGAGATCGCCGGCAAGAGCACGCAACCCACCTTGATCATCCGCTGACGGGATTCCTCCCCGTCGTAGCAACGCAGTTTAAAAATCTGAAGCCCGTCCGCAAAAAGTCGCGCGTTCGACGCCGTCGCAACGAAGGTCGTCGAAAAAAGCGCAAAGAACGCACCGATCAGGAACACTACAAAACTGCTCTGCCCGAAACTTTGCAGATACATCTTGGCCAAAACCGGAATCATCGGATTCTCATCGTTCACCTCCAGCCCCGAACTGTGAAGAACCGCTGCACCCAGTAGAAAGAACGCCGCCGTGGCCACCGTGTAGACCACCATTGAGACCCAGGCGTCCACCTGCATCACCCGCATCCAGCCGGTCGCGCGGTCTTTCCAGGCGGTCGAACCGTCATTTGGCCCGACGTTGACGGCGTATCCCTTCTCCAGCACCCAGTAGGGGTAAAAGATGAGTTCCGAGGCACCCACACCAATGATCCCGAAGGCCCCGAACGCGGTGTTGAAATTCTCCGGCATTTGAAAGCGAAATCCGTCGATCAGGTTCGCCGAGGTGATCGCGTAATCCGACCACTGCAATGATCCCACCGCGATGATCGTGCAAACCGTAAAGCCGGCCACCATCACGATCGACACCCTTTCCACCAGCCGATACCGGCCCGCCACAAGCATCGCCGCGGTCACGCCGCCGATCAGCAACGCGAGCACCTTTCCATTCAACGTCAAGCCAGCAGAGGTCAGCACCTGCGTGACCGCACCGACGATGCCGGCCACCTGAAAAATCGTCCCGACATACATGAAAACCCAGAGCCAGACCAACCACGACACCCTCACCCGAGGTCCCGGCATGCTGTCCAACGCCTCCAACGTGGTCATTCCCTTCGCCACCGCAAAGCGCCCGAGCTCCACCTGGACGAACACCTTGATCACGCAGCCAAGCACGATCAACCACAGCAGGCTGAAGCCGGCCTCGGCCGCCAGCTTGGGCGTCGCGATGACCTCACCGGATCCCACGATCGAGGCGGTGAGAATCAGTCCGGGACCAATCTGTCGAAGAATTGCGCCAATGCTCCGCGGAGCGTCTTGGTGAACTGGGTCGGGCATGGGCGGAGCGTAAGGACGGGTCTCACCGCTGTCCAATCCGAACCCAGTCCCCTTGCCGGGACATTTTGCTTCGCCTGTTCTCGCACCCTTCAGCATACTCCCTCCGAATGAATTCAATGACGGGATACGGACGCGGCGAATGCGTCCAGGACGGCAATCGCATCACGGTCGAACTCAGCTCGGTGAACCGAAAATCCGGCGAGGTTGCGCTAAGCCTGCCACGCGAACTTGAAGCACTCGAGGCAAGCGTGCGGGACGCCATTCTCCGAAGACTTTCGCGCGGAAGAATCACCGCGCGGGTGATGCTCCAGTCGGGCAACGGCTTCAAACGACGCGGCGTTCGGGCCAATCTCGACATGGCCCGTGTGATCATTTCGGAACTTGAGCAGTTGAACTCTCTTCTCCCATCCCCTTCCCCGATCTCCCTCGACCACCTGATCCGCCTGCCGGGCATCATCGAAAGCTCGGATGAGGAGGCAGACCCGGAGGCCTTCCTCACACCCGTGATGGCTGCCGTGGACCAAGCACTGGACAGCATCGCCCAGATGCGGGCGACCGAGGGGGAGCATTTGAAACAGGATCTCCTGGCGCGAATCCAGACCGTCCGCGAGGCCGTCGATCGCATCGCGGAACTCGCCCCCGACGTTCCCGCAAGATACCGGCAGACCCTTCGAGGCCGTCTCGAAGCCGCCGGACTGGAAAACATCGACCTAAACGACGAACGCATTCTCAAGGAAATCGTGGTCTTCGCGGACCGCTCGGACATTTCGGAGGAACTCACCCGGCTCGACAGCCATTTCAAGCACTACGACGAGATCGTCAACGCGGACGAGCCCGTCGGACGCAAGCTCGACTTCCTATGCCAGGAGATCAATCGCGAAGTAAACACCATCGGGTCAAAAGCCCAGGATGCCCGCATCGCGCGTGAGGTGGTCACGGCCAAGACGGAACTCGAGAAATTCCGCGAGCAGGTTCAAAACGTCGAGTGAGCACCCCGAAGACCATCCCGCTTCTGATTGTTCTGAGCGCCCCGTCGGGAGCGGGCAAGACCACTCTGAGTCAGGGCCTCCTCGACCGGGAAAGCAACGTCTGCCGGGCCGTCACCTGCACCACCCGGAAGCCCCGCGAGGGCGAAAAGGACGGAGCGGACTACTACTTTTTCTCTGCGGAGGAATTCCTCAAGCGCGTGCAATCGGGGCATTTCCTGGAGCACGCCACCGTCTACGGCAACAGCTACGGAACCTTGAAAAGTGAAGTCCGAAATCATCTGCGCGCCGGGCGGGACGTCCTGCTTGCCGTGGACGTGCAGGGTGCCGCCGCCATCCGCAAGCAGGCCGCCGGCGACGCCGAACTGGCCCGCTCGCTCGTGGAGGTTTTCATTTTGCCCCCATCTCTGGAGGAACTTCGGCGGCGTCTTGAGGATCGCGCCGCTGATCCGCCGGAGGCGGTGCGCCGTCGGCTGAACGAGGCGCGCAACGAAATCGCGCAGTGGAAGAACTACGATTATGTGATCGAAAGCGCCACCAAGGAGTCCGACCTTCGGAATCTCAGGTCGATTTACACGGCGGAAAGATTGAAACAATCCCGTCAGAAACCGCCCGCTGTGACTTCTGAAAGCGAGTGATCATGAGCGCATCCCTCAAAAACATCGTGCTCGGCGTCACCGGCTCGATCGCCGCCCACAAGGCGATCGACATCGCGAGCCAGTTGACCAAACGGGGATTCAGTGTGACGGCGGTCATGACAGACGACGCGCGGCGCTTCATTACCGCGCTGCCTTTCAAGACCGTTACGCGCAACCCGGTCGTGACCGACCTCTACGACGAGGAAGAAGGCTGGAAACCGATTCACGTCCGGCTGGCCGACGAGGCGGACCTGTTGCTGATCGCGCCCGCCACCGCCAACTGCCTGGCCAAACTGGCGAACGGCTTGGCGGATGATCCGCTCAGCTGCATCGCCCTGGCTTTGGAGCCCCGGGCGCGGCTTCTCATCGCGCCGGCCATGAACGGCAAGATGTGGAATCATCCGGCCACCAAGCGGAACGTCGCTCTGCTCACCGAACGGGGCGCGTTGTTCATCGGACCGGATGAGGGAATGCTATCGTGCGGATACGAGGGCGTGGGCCGGCTGGCCGAAGTGGATCGAGTGGTGGAAGCGGCGGCATCCATTTTCCCCGGGCCTTCCGAATGAATTCCCCGATCCTTAAAGTTCTCGAGTTGCTGTTTTACGCACCGGAACCCACCCGGGAGCACACGGCGAACCGGATTCGCTTCATGGAGCGGGACGTTTTTCTGACGATCAAGGTGGCCTCCCTTTTACTCCTATCCTACTTTCTCTATTCGTCCGAACCCTTTGAGGATTCCAACATGATCCGGGGTTTTGAGATGGAGACCGTGCGCGGAGCTTTCCTTTTTTACTGCATCGTCAGCCTCTGCTCCGCTGTCAGCTACCTCTTCATGGCTCGGATTCCGCATTCGGTTCTCCAATGGGTGGTCTTTGTCGTGAACCTCACCGACGGCATCTTCGTGGCGATTCTGGTCGGCATCACAGGCGGTCTTCAAAGCGCGATCTACTGGGTGTTCCTTGTCTTGGTGATACGAAACGCGGTGAGCGTGCCCATGCACCGTCGCCAGCTTCTGCTCAATCTCCTCGTCATCCTCTGCTATGTGTTCGCGACCATCATTGATCGCACACGCACGGAAATGGAAATCGCGCAGGAGGATTTCGAAACGAAGCTTGAGGAACGCATGGAAGGCAACGCCCCTGCGGAACCCGTCGTATACGAGGACGAACTCGGCAATCTCTACACGAACGCGCCCGCGTCCGGTGCCAAGGTTCTCAATACCGACACGGACGTGAACATCACTTACGCGCTGGGCTCGGCCATGATGAGACTCGGCACCTCTCACGAATGGCAGCCGTTGCTGGCTCAGAACGCGTTGCTCTTCCTCCTCGCCCTTTGCTGCCACGGTATCAGCACGCTCTGGACCCAACAGGAACTCAGTCGCGAGGAGGAGCAGGAGTTCGCGGCAAGGCAAAACCAATTGCGATCGACCGGCAGGCTCGCGGCGGAAATCGCCCATCAGCTCAAGAACCCGCTCGCAATCATCAACAACGCCGCCTTCAGCCTCACCCGGGCTCTGAAGGAAGCCGACCCCGGCGTCCACGCGAAACTCGAAATGATCAAGGAGGAGATCGAGCGTTCGGATCGCATCCTGACTGAACTGATGGGGTACGCCAAACTCACGGAGGGCAAGGTGGAAAAGCTCGAAATCGCCGACGAATTGGCGTCCGCCGTGGCGCAGGTGTTCCCGCCCGCCATTGATCACAAGGTGAGGGTGAACATTGATTGCCCCCCGATGTTCTCCCCGCTCCTGATGCAACGCGGGCATCTCAATGAAATCCTGGTGAACCTGCTCACGAACGCCCGCGACGTGCTCCAAGGCAACGGCACGATCAACATCGAGGTTTCCAGCACCGATCGGGACCGCGTGCAAATCACCCTCCGCGACAACGGTCCCGGCCTGCGCCCCAACCAGTTGAATCGCGTTTTTGAACCCTACTACTCCACCAAGGAACATGGCACGGGTCTTGGCCTGGCGATCGTGAAACACAACGTCGAAATCTATGGTGGATCGGTCAACATCGATTCAACCCTTGGAAAAGGCACCTCCTTCACCCTAGTTTTTCCCTACAAAGTCATCGTCCCGGTCAATGTATGAGCGCACCCCTTCCACCCCTTCTGCTGATTGATGACGAGAAAAACATGCGACTCTCCCTCCAGTCCATGCTCGCGGACGAGGGTTACGCCGTCGACGCGGTCGAGAGCGCGGAGGCGGGGGTCGAAAAACTGTCGACCGGCGACTATTTCATGGTCGTGACGGACGCGAATCTGGACGGCATGAGCGGCTACGAGTTGCTCACGAAGATCAAGGATCGCTGGCCGAACATTCCGTCCCTGATGATCACCGCCTACGCGACACCCAAACTGGCCGTGGAGGCCATCAAAGCCGGAGCCATCGACTACCTCCCAAAACCCTTTGCTCCCGAGGAGCTGCTTCATGCCATTGCGCGATGCGCGGAGCGCCACAAACTGATCCGACAAAACACGTCTCTCCGGAAAACGGTCACCGAAGGTTTCTCCCTGAAGCACATCATTGGAGAAAGCCCCCGTGTCGTGGAAATGCGCGGACTCATCCGGACGGTGGCCCCCACCGACGCCACCGTGCTCATTCTCGGCGAGAGCGGCACCGGCAAGGAGCTGATCGCCGGAGCCCTCCACACGCTCAGCGACCGGGCTTCGGAGCACTACGTGCGGATCAACTGCGCTGCCATCCCTGAAACCCTTCTCGAAAGCGAACTCTTTGGCCACGAGAAGGGGGCTTTCACGGGCGCGTTGAAACAGAAGAACGGCCGTGTCGAGGAGGCCGACGGCGGCACCATCTTTCTCGATGAGATCGGCGACATGAGCCGGTCCCTGCAGGCAAAGCTCCTTCGCTTCCTCGAAGACGGCTCCTTCACCCGCGTGGGCGGCAACGATGAACTCCGTGTCAACGTCCGGCTGATCGCCGCCACGAATCGTGACATTGTCGAGGCCATCCAGACCAATGACTTCAGGGCTGACCTGTTTCACCGATTGAATGTCGTCCAGTTCAATCCGCCACCGCTCCGGGAGCGTGGCGAGGACGTCACCCTGCTCGCCCGGCATTTTCTGGAAATATTCGCCACTCATCTGCGCAAGGGCACCCTCACGCTTTCCGAAGCTGCCAATGAACGTCTCATGTCCCACACATGGCCCGGCAATGTCCGCGAATTACGCAACGTCATCGAACGCGCGGTTATTCTGACCACTGAAAGCGAAATCACTCCAAAACTCCTGCCCGGATTCGAGATTGAAACCCGCCTGCATGGCCGACAGGACCCCGAGCCTCCACCCACCCGCGGCAATCTCGACGAGTTGGTTTCCGGCTACGAAAAGCGAATCGTTCTCGGCGCGCTGGAGCGAAACCACTTCAACATCAACCGCACAGCAGACGACCTTCAAGTCACACGCCACGCGCTGCGTTACCGGATGCAACGCCTGAACATTTCAAACGAGACCGGCGCAACCGACGACGAATAGGTGCCGGCGATTCTCCCCCATACCATGCAGCAGACGGTCAGCGAAGAGATCACCCGGAAGAGCGCGTCCAATCTCGCGCTCGCCTTCGTGATGCTCCCCCGCGAAAAACGGGCCGCCATGAGCGCGCTCTACGCCTATTGCCGCGAGGTCGATGATGTCGCCGACGAAGACGCGATTCCCGTCGACGCGCGACGCGAGCAATTGGCTCAATGGCGAGCGCAAACCGAGGCCGCCTGCCAAAACCAGCCGGTCACCCTGCCCGTCATCCGCGAACTTCAACCGGCGATCAGTTCCTTCGGACTGCAGTGGGAACACTTCCACGAACTCCTTTTGGGGGTCGAAGCGGACCTTGAGCGTGACCGCTACGAGACCTATGCCGACCTTGAGGAATACTGTTATCGGGTGGCTTCGGCCGTGGGCCTGTTAAGCATTCAGATCTTCGGCTTTCGAAACCGAAAATCCGTCGATTACGCAATCGCCCTTGGCAAGGCGCTTCAGTTCACAAACATCCTCCGGGACATCGGGAACGACGCTGAACGCGGCCGGATCTATCTGCCGCTGGAGGCCCTTCGCGAATTTGGCGTTTCGCAGGAGCAGATCCTGCGTGGCGAATATTCCCCCCAATTTTTTCAGTTGGCCGATTCCTTCGCCGCCAGGGCGCGCGCCTACTTCAGGGAAGCCCGGGAGCTCCTCCCCATCGAAGACCGCCGTTCCATGATCGCCGCCAACCTCATGGGCGTGGTTTATTGGCGACTGCTGCAACGTCTCGAGAAACAGGGCTACAGAGTCCTCGGTCCCCGTCCGACAAAACTTTCCAAATTACACAAAATCTCACTGATCCTCGGCATCTGGGCCCGCCACATGGTGGGAATGAACACGTCGCGTTACGGAGATTGATTCCCGATCCGCAGTCGGACCAGCAGGCGCTCAAGCACTTTCGCCAACTCCCCGGCAGCCTCCCGGGTCCGCTTCTGTAGGCGCATCAGTTCCGAAATCATCCTCGGCCGGCGCGCCACCTCGAACGCCAGACGCCCGAAGTGAATCCCGCCCCGTCTGGTAATCAGCTTGTTGAAGTCCAGCGGAAGATCTTCATCCGCCTCGTCCGACACAACACGAACGGTTGCCACCCTCGTGCCACGCCGCCTGCAGATTTCCGCGACAACCCCGGATTCCATTTCGACAACATCTGCGGAGGTTTCCTTTCGAAGCATCGCCTTCATTTCTCCGGTGGTCGCCACGGCTTCCGCGCAATGAAACCGCCCTGCGCCAATCCCTTCGGTTTTGCCAATCGAAAGCATCTCCGCGTCGGAATCGTCGGAAAGAAGCACGGTCCCCCTCCGCAACTCCGGAGCCAGAGCGCCGCAAAAGCCGCAGGTCAGCACCAGATCATATTCCGCCCCGCGCGCAAACTCCGCCTCGACCGCCTGTCGTGCCGCCCCCTGCCCCATGCCGGTCACCAAGACCCGGATTCCCGGCAAACGCAGCCTCCTGAAGGGCCCGGCTTCCTCGGGCACGGCGAAAATTACCAAGATTCGAATCGGTCCCGCATTCACATCAAGCTCACTTCGCAAATGAAACCATGTCTCCTGCGCCGGTGAATCGAACGGAACCCGCCTGATCACCACTTCGAATCTTTTCGTAGGTCGCCAACGCGAGCAAAGGCCAGGCGTTTCGATACATGTCGTATTTCAGATAAAACACCTGTGGAAAACCGGTGCCCGTCGTCTCTTCTTCCGCCCACGATCCATCCTTCTCCTGCTGTCGCACAAGGTATTCCACACCGCGCGTCAGAGCCGGACAGTCCGGGTCGTCAAACACGCACAGCCCCATGACAGCCCACGCCGTCTGCGAAGCGGTACTCGGTCCCTGCGCCTTGTAGACTGGATCATCATACGTGTTGCAGCGCTCGCCCCAGCCCCCGTCCCCACGCTGGGCACCGACGAGCCATTGACGCGCGCGTTGCAGCCAGTCCTGGCTCATGTCCAGTCTGAGCGCACGCAATCCCCGCAAGACCTGCCACGTGCCATAGATGTAGTTCACCCCCCAACGCCCGTACCAGGAGCCGTCCTCTTCCTGCTGCGTCTTCAGATAGGCGAGAGCGCGTTTCACCTGCGGATGTTCGGTCGTGAATCCCTCGTAGCCCAGCAGCTCCAATATCCGGGCCGTGATGTCTGCGCACTCCGGATCCAACATCGCGTTGTGATCGGCAAAAGGAACCTTCTCGAGAATCCCCTTGGTGCAGTCCTTGTCAAAGGCGGCCCATCCGCCGTCGCGACATTGGAACGAAAGCATCCATTTCAATCCCCGGGCAAAGACCTCGTCACGACGGCGCTTGTCATCCGTCGGAATCTGCCGCAACGCCAACAAGACCATCGCTGTGTCGTCGACATCCGGATTCCACTTGTTCTCGTATTCGAAGACCCAGCCGCTCGGTTCGACGTCCGCATCGTTCTTGTGCCGCCAGTCCCCCTTGAAGCGAATCTCCTTGTCCATCAGCCATTCACACGATTGTTTCACCCCGGGCAAATCCTCGGACAATCCGGATTCGCGCAGCGCGATCGCGACGATGGCGGTGTCCCAGACCGGCGAAAAACACGGTTCAATCCGAAGCGAGTCCTCGGTGTGGTGCTCCAGCTTCTTCAGCTCGTGCAGCGCTTGCTTGACGAGCGGGGAATCGTCCGGATAGCCCAGAGCCTTCAGCGCGATCAGGGCGTTCAACATGGCCGGAAAGATCGCTCCCAACCCGTCCGAGCCCTCGAAGCGTTCGATCATCCACTCCTCACAACGCTTCAATGCGCGACGCCTGAAGGGGTGAACTCCTCCCTGCGCCCACAACTCAGCGAACTTGTGCAGCTTGTCGAGTCGAAGGAAGAAATTCCGCCAGGTGAAGAACTCGGGATCACGCGGAAGCTGGCAGTCGCGTTCGTGGTAGCCCTCGGGATAAAGCTCGTCGAGCGTCACGCCACATTTCCGGATCGGCTTGAAATGGTTGATGATCGCCAAGGGCACGAGCATGGCCCGACTCCAGTTGCTCATCTCCCAAAAGTTCACGTGAAACCATTTGCCGATCAAAAGCACCTCGCACGGAATCGTCGGGACATATTTCCACGGCCACAATCCCAGCAACGCGAGATAGAGCTTCGAAAAGGTGTTCATGCGCGGCAATCCGCCAAGGTGCGTCGCCATTTCCCGCGCCTTCAGCATGCGCGGATCCTTCGGATTGACCCCCGCCAGCTTGAGCGCGAGGTAGGCCTTCACGGTTGCGTTCACCTCCGCAGGACCGCCGTGATAGATATTCCAACCGCCGTCCTCAAGCTGCTTGGAAAAAATGTGATGGATCGCCTTTCGTTCCCACTCCGGATCAGCGTCTCCGGCCCAGTGATGATAGGCAACCATGTCCGACACCAGGGTCGAGTCCACGAACAACTCACCGACCCAGTATCGGCCTTCCCGCTGGACCGACATCAGGTAGTCCTGCGATCGACGAATCGCCGCCTTCACCCCGGATGGCGCTGCCTGACGCTCCCCGGTCGTCCCGGTTCGCGCTTTCGAAACTGTTGACTTCTCTCTGCGTGACGACATCAGCCCCGAAGTATCCTTGCAGTCGACCGGTCCGGCAAAGGGAAAAGTCGCCAAATCCGGGAGGCCCGGAAGTCCCCTCGACGCCGAAAAGCCAAATCTCCGGCAATAAGAGTTTGTGTCACGGAACGAGCAGTTGGTGCGGAGCCCCCAATGACCGCCGATTGTGGTTTCAAAAAAGCGCGAGGAGATATTGCTCTCCTCGCGCTCTTGCAATTCAACCAATGCGGTTGATCAGAGTTCCATTATCCGCACGTTGCGAAAGCGGTAGACCTGCCCCTTCTCCCCATGATGCTGAAGGGCGATGTAGCCCGTCGCGTCCATGTCGTCTTTGTAGTCCGTGGTCTTCTCGTCATTGATGAAAATCTGAAGGTGGTCCCCCCGGCATTCGATCCGGTATTTGATCCACTCACCGAGCGGTGCCACGACGAGCTTCTTCTTCCCTCGTTCACTGTTCAATGGATGCAGCCACTTGCGACGTCCCTCATCGTAAAGGCCGCCGGTCCAACCCCGGTCCGACGGATCGCACTCCGCCTGGTAGCCGAACACCTT